>JAGYOO010000001.1 GCA_018399295.1 Candidatus Omnitrophota bacterium
TGCCCCATCCATCGCCGCAGCTTCGCGAAAGTAGTAGAGTAAACCTGCCCGCCCGTCTAAGACTAGCTCACAGCTCATAAGCTCATAAGCAGAAGATGGAAGACTTTTTTAGACTTTAGACTTAAGACTTAAGACTTAAGACTTAAGACTTAAGACTAGAAGACAGAAGTCGGAAGCCGGAAAACAGAGAACGGAAGTCAGAAAAAAGAAAAACTTAAACCACAGAGATCACTGAGACCACAGAGGTCACAGAAAAAAGATGAAAAAGCCGTATCTTTGTGGTCTCTTTTTTAACTCTGTGAGCTTATTTTTTTTGTTTTTAGACAAGACGCTTATTTTCTGAGTGCACAGAGTATAAAAGCGCAAGTACACTGAGTATAAAAATTTAATCTCCCGGCCTTCCGGCAGGCAGGTGTGATACTCCTGTGGTTAAAAGAATACATCATATTACCGCGGTAAATGAAAAAATTTGAACTATTTAAAGGCAGTTCGCTTGCTGCCCACCGGAGGCAGGAACAGATTTCTGCAGATTAAGTTCGTTTCCTATCTTTATGAGCTCATGAGCTTATGAGCTAAAAGCTTACCAGATTGTTCTATATTATTGATACAAAGGGGAAAATATGTTATACTTATTTAAATGGTTTAATAAGTTTTAAATATGAACAAGATAATCTTTTTTCTGACAATTTTTATCATTCTGAGCCCAGCTGGGAACGCGGCGTTTTCCGCGGAACCGGAGAGGGGAGGCTTTTCCTGTTTTCTGGCTCCGGAGATCAGTCTGGATGATCTTTCCCTTCAGATCCCTTTTGATCCGCAGGAGCTGGACCTTTTCTCCTCCTGGAAACATATGGAGGATTCAATAATAAGGAGGTTCAAACCTGAGGGGCAGGTGGCTTTAAGAGAGTTACTGCCTCTGGTTCGGCGACAGTACGGTGAAGATCAGTTCAGTAATCAGGAATATTATTATAACCATGTTCTGGAGGTTGCCTATTACTGTTCGCGCTGGGGCGGGAATTTTAGCGAGACTGTGGCCGCGTTGCTGCATAGACTTGACGCGCGTTCGCTTCGCGATCTGGAACAGCAGTGGCGGAACAGGATGGAGGCGAGGATCGGACGCCGGGAATCGCGAAATTTTTTTCAGCAGGAGATGACGGAGATCCGGAAACTTCTGGAGGATTTCGCAATTTTGGACGGACTGCGCTACCGGCTGCATTCGCAGAGCGGACATTCACTGGAGAATTATATCGGCGCGGTATTCAATTTGATGGGCGGGGACGTAAGACTTCGGGAGCTTGTCTTTGCCGATAAGCGGGCCTCGATTAATCATGCCTCTGAACGGGAGAAGGAAGAGCTTATTGGAGAAATCAATGATGTCTACGCTCCTCTGGCCGGAAGATTCGGCATGTTTGACTTAAAAAAAGAACTGGAAAACGAATGTTTTCGAATCCACCGCCCGGTAGAATATAAAACCATCAAGAACAAGATTAAGCGGACCTTCGGAGTGGAATACGAAAATCTCCCCCTGCTGATGCAGGACATAGTTGTCCGGATGAGTGATGTTATGAAAAAGAATGATATTTCTTATAAGCTGAAAAGGAGGATAAAAACAGTTTATCGGATCGCGGTAAAAGAGAAAGTGGCGGAGCGAAAGGCAGCTGCTTCGGATACTCTGCTGGGAAATGATACCCTGGGATTGAGGCTGGTAGTGGATCCGGAAGACTTTTTAATCGCGACCGCGGCTATCCAAACGGCGCTGGAAAATAACGAAATGGGGTCCTGGCGGTTGAGGCTGCTGAAAAACCGAAGATTTGGTCCGTATGAGGCTGTCTATTTTCATATTGATCAGAGTGGAAATCAGCGAAAGGCCGAGATCCAGTTGTTTACGCCGCAGATGGTTAATTTTCTGGAGTCCGAAGGTCCGCATTGGGCGTATGAAAAAGAACGGGAGACAAATAAGCAAAAGTTTGAGCACATTGAGCCGTTTTCCCTGTTCGATGTCCTGGAAGATTCAGAAGGGGAGGAAGACGTTCGCAAGATCATTGACGACTATTTTCGTAAGACTTATGAATTTCATCGTTCGGTTCAAGGGTGGGTGTATGTGTTTGAGCGGACCACTGAAATCCGGGGCGGGGTTCCGGTAGACGTGATTAAGCCACACCGCCTGGCACAGGGGGCGACGGCCGCGGTATTTGCTGCTGAACGGGGCGTAAGCGGGTCAGTGGAAGACTTTCTTGAATTTTCCGGTATCAGTTACTATCGATGGCAGGAGGGCCGTTTGATAGAGGAAAGACGTTCGCTTAAACCTGATGAACTTTTACGCGATGGCGAGATTATCGGAGTTACAGCCGGGAACCGGCGAGTTCTGGAAACTCTGCTGCAGGATCCTGATTACCGGGATGCCTTTCACCGCGCCGTCCGGCCGTCCTTAAGGGGGCGGGTGCTGCTACAGCAGGCGCTCAAGGGAAAAGAGAGCAGCCGTTACGAAAAACTGGCTCGCCAGATGATCCGTGATTCTCTGGAGGAACTGAGCGGACGGAGTCTGAAGATGAGTCCGTTGATTGAATCGCTACTTGACAGATACGCGGAAAGGATCGGGCTGGGGTCAAAAGAGGAACTTTTTATCGCGATGACCGCGCTGGAAGGAGGCATAAATGCCCGGGAAGTATCTGAATGGCTGCTTGAACAGCCAAGATTGAACATAAGCGCCAGTCCCCGGATGGTGACTTCTAAAAAGACGAGTTACCGGATCAATATTAAAATAGATCTTCCAGCCAAATGGAATTCCAGGAAAAAGGAAAACGCTGGGAGACGGTTTCTCGAGGCGATCAATCAGGTCGTTGCCGTCAATAATCTGGAGCCTCTTTCCCGGCAGGATTTTAAGGTTCGGATCCAGAAAAATATCTCGATCAGATTCGAGATCGAAGTGCCTCCTCATGTGCAGCTTGTCGGAGAACTGCTGCGGGTTCTTGAAGATCTCGAATGGGAGGGGGAAGGCCCGGCGATAAAGAATGTCGTGGCCCGGGATAAAGAACCTGCTGGTCCGGTATCAGCGGTGATCGTTCGGACCGGGCAGAGAAAACTTCTTCCCGCGTTATCTGAATTGGGGGAAATATACAGCTGTTTCAGTGAAAACGCAGGCATGGTCTGCGGGATAATGGTCAGATATAATGAGTCACGCCTGCGGGCAGAGTTGAGCCGGCTGGGAATAACTGATTTTGAGTTATGCCCGTTGGATCAGCTGGACCAGAGATTATCGGGCCATAAGAAGGAGATAAAAATCAGGGAAGTTTTAACATCTATTTAAAAAGCATTTCCATCTAACGCGATTTAAGTTATAATCAAGGCATGAAGAAAAATTTTGGTTTATGGCCCATTGAAAAGGCCCGTCGGCATGCCCGCTGGAGCGGTCTTGTTGTTATCTGGACCGCGGTGATCAGCCTGATCCTCGGGGTAGAGGATTTTATCGCGCTTGGACGGAATATCAGCGGATTTGCCTTTCCTTATCTGTATAATATCCTGTTTCTGATTCTGGCCGGAATCCAGATGTATAATGGTTTTCAGCTGAAAAAAATGAAGAGATCCGCCCGGTTTCTGTTTTTTGGTATCCTGCTTCTGCGTCTGCCGCTGGGATTTTTCGATTCTGAAGAGGCTCTGATTACCATGGTCATGCTTTATCCCGGATTTGTTCTGCTTCCCGGCAAGGCCGGAAGGTTTTTTCAGAACTGACTTTTAAATTCTACCTTTTCTTGACTTTCATCCCTCATTGGAGTAAAATTTTGAAAGAAAAGCAGGACATAAGGTTGCATCTATTAGAAAAGTTAAAGGAACAAAAGGAGGAGTTAAGACTTAAAAAAAGCTTGCTGATTAAAGAAAAGCTTTTCTCGCAACGAGAGTTTCTCGACGCGCTTACAGTGATGTTTTATATATCCAAAAACGGTGAAGTCGATACAACCAGGATGATACAGGAAACATTAAAATCAGGGAAAAGGACAGTTGTTCCAGTGACTTTGGTAAAGGAAAAAAAAATTATCCCCTCTGAATTAAAAGATTACGCACTCGAGTTGGATCTTGGCCCTTACGGTATCCTGCAGCCAAAACCGGAGTTTGTCCGGGAGATTCGGCCGGAGGAAATCGATCTGGTGCTCGTTCCTGGGGTCGCGTTTGACCAAAAAGGAAACCGGCTTGGCCGCGGTGGCGGCTATTTCGACCGGTTTCTGCGGATATTCAGAGCGATGGGGAAGCCTTTGCTGGGTCTTGCCTTTGATTTTCAGATGCTGGAAAAACTGCCTGTTTTAGATCATGATATCCCCGTAACCAGGGTGATAACTGCCTAAATCTTCTTTCCCTCTGGTTTCACCGTTTTTGACAACTAAGAGTATGACTTAGGGAGGTGGAACCATCAGATGAATAGTTTAAATCTACTGCTGCCGATACTCCTGTCCGTTATCTTCTTCTTCCTCGGTTATTTTCTCCGTCAGTTTACCGCTGAAAAAGGGGTGAAAAAGGCACAGGAAAAAGCCCGGGAAATAGTAGAGGAGGCTGAACGTCAGGCCTCTGCCCGCCGCAAAGAAGCCAGTCTGGAGGCAAAGGACCTGCTGTATAAGACTCGGCTGGAGTTTGACAAGGAGTCAAAGGACCGGCGCCAGGAACTGCTCAATCTGGAACGCCGTCTTATCCAGAGAGAGGAAAATCTGGACCGCAAGGTCGACTTGATGGAGAAGAAAGACCGGGAGTTTAATCAGCGGGCCAAGGCCTTTACTGATAAGGAACAGGATCTCCGGGGTAAGGAAGAAGAGCTTCAGGCGCTTATTCGGGAAGAAAAGGAACGTCTGCAAAAAGTATCGGGTTTGAGTCAGGAAGACGCGAAGCAGATCCTGCTTAAGCATATGGAAGACGAGGTTCGGTATGATGCCGGCCTGATGATCAAGCGGATCGAGGAAGAGGCAAAAGAGACAGCCGATAAGAAGGCGAAGCATATTTTAAGTACCGCTATTCAGCGCTGCGCGGCTGAACATACGGTTGAATCAACGGTCAGCGTAGTAAGTCTGCCCAGCGATGACATGAAAGGCCGGATAATCGGCCGTGAGGGACGGAATATCCGGGCCCTGGAAGTAGCCACCGGCATTGATGTGATTATCGATGACACGCCGGAGGCGGTTACGCTTTCCGGGTTTGATCCGATTCGTCGGGAGATTGCCCGCATTTCTCTGGAACGTCTCATAAGTAACGGTCGGATCCATCCGGCCCGGATCGAAGAGATCGTAGAAAAAGTTAAAAAAGAGATGGATCAGACGATCAAGGAAGAGGGCGAAAAGGCCACCTTTGACGCAGGTATCCAGCGGATCCATCCGGAACTGATAAAGCTTCTGGGCCGGCTTAAATACCGAACCAGTTACGGGCAGAATGTGCTGCAGCATTCTAAAGAAGTTGCTTATATTATGGGGCTTTTGGCCGGGGAACTGAGGCTGGATGTCGCCCTGGGGCGGCGGATCGGACTGTTGCATGATATCGGTAAGGCCGTTGATCATGAGATCGAGGGCACGCACGGCGGTATCGGGGCGACCCTGGCTAAAAAGTATGGTGAGAGTGATGTGGTTATTAATGCCATCGGCGCTCACCATGACGAGATCGAGGCTAGCTCTATTTATGATGTTCTGGTTCAGGCGGCCGATGCTATCAGTGCTACCCGGCCGGGAGCGCGGCGGGAGACTCTGGAAAGCTATATCAAGCGTCTGGAGAAACTGGAGGCTATCGCGGATTCGTTTAAGGGTGTGGAAAAGGCCTTTGCGATACAGGCCGGTCGGGAGATCAGGGTAACGGTCAAACCGGAAAAGGTTGACGATGCCGAGACCGCGATAATGGCCCGGGAAATAACCAAGCGGATTGAGAATGAACTGGATTATCCCGGTCAGGTTAAAGTAACAGTTATCAGAGAAAAACGGGTAGTCGAATACGCTAAGTAAACGGAAGTATAATAATCAAAATCGGCCCCGCATTTTTTTAGTGCGGGGTCTTTTTTTTACCGGTTGAAAACCAGTCCTGGTTTGTGATAAAATCTTCAAACATATTCAATTATGAAAGAGGCGAGGATGAAGGTATTATTTATCGGTGATATCGTCGGAGAACCCGGCCGGAAGGCAATCCGAAAGATTGTTCCCCTTCTTAAACAAAAGAAGAATATTGATTTTGTGGTGGCTAACGGGGAAAACGCTGCCGGCGGATCGGGCATCACTCCCAGTATATTTTCCGAGCTTATCCGGGCCGGCGTTGATGTGGTAACCTCCGGAGACCATATTTTTAAGCGTCGGGAGGTTCTGGAGATAGTTGAAACTCAGGAACGGCTGATTCGGCCGGCCAACTATCCTCAGGATGTTCCGGGGCGGGGATTCACGGTGGTTGAAACCGCGGATCGTAGACTTTCCGTAGGCGTAATAAATCTTGCCGGAAGAGTCTTTATGAGTCCTTTGGACTGCCCGTTCCGCGTTGGCAGAAAGGCCATCGAAGAGATTAAAACCAGAACAGATATAGTCCTGATTGATGTTCATGCCGAGGCTACCAGTGAAAAAGTCGCTCTCGGTTGGTACTTCAACGGGTTGGCCAGCGCTGTGGTCGGTACCCATACCCATATCCAGACCGCGGATGAACGTATTCTGCCTGGACCGGATCATACCGCATATCTTACCGATCTGGGGATGACCGGGCCGATTGATTCGGTGATCGGCCGGAAGACGGAACAGGTTATGATCCGGTTCTTGCGGCAGGTGCCAACCCGGTTTGAGGTGGCGGAAGGGAATGTCCAGCTTCAGGGAGCCGTAGTTGAGATCGATGAGAAAAGCGGCAAAGCGGTTTCCATAACCCGGGTGCGGGAAAATCTTGCTGACTACGATGTCCGTCTTGACTGAAAAAGGATAGCTTTTTTCGTTGGGCTCTCTTAAACGGAGCGGTCCTTGACAGGATGGGTGTTTTAGAAAATAATATATTTTTATCTGACTTGGTTTCCGAAAATAAATGACGAGAGGTGAAAAATGACGGATAAGCTGGAGAAGCTGACTCAGCAGATATATCAGGAGGGCCTGGAAAAGGCGCGGGCAGAGGCGCAGAAGATTATTTCTTCGGCTGAGGAAGAAAAAATCAAGGTCCTCAGGTCCGCCCGTCAGGAAGCGGAAGATATTATATCCGTCGCGAAAAAAGAGGCTGAGGACCTTCAGAAACAGGTTGATTCCGGGCTTCGTCTGGCCAGCCAGCAGACTTTGGCTCTGCTCCGGCAAAAGATTAACGAACTGATTAGTGTGCAGGTGGCTGAAGACGAGACCCGGGGGATGTTTAAGGATCCGGAGTTTCTGAAACGGATGGTGGAGACCGTAATGAAGGAGTGGGTGGGGTCAGGCTGTCGGCCGGGACAGGAATTTTTTATCCATCTGCCGGCGGAGACAAGGGATAAGCTGGAAAAGTATTTCCTGGAGAAAAGCAAGAGCCAGCTGGATAAAGGGCTGGAGGTCCGGTTTGATGAAAATATATCCGGAGGGTTTTCGATCACTCCCACGGACGGCTCCTACCGGGTTGGGTTTACGGAGGATGATTTCAAGGCGCTGATTATTTATTTTCTGAGACCGCGGTTGCGTGAATTCCTATTCAGTGAAGACCGGAGCAATGAGTAGACAATATTATTACTTAGTTACCAGTCTGCCGGATTTGACTCTTGACGCTTATAAGGAGGCGTATCGCGTCCGGGAATTTGCCGGGGAGCTGGCGGAACAGTCTTCCGGCGCGGAACGGGAGTATCTCCGGAGTCTGCTTGATTGGAACGATAATCGATTAGTGATTGATGCTCTTTTAAGGCGGGCCGAACCCTGGGCTTCGCCTCCCGGGAACTACGACTTTTCAGAGATTAAACGCAGACTGGATGAGAAAGATTACGAGGGGTTCCCCGAATACCTGTGCCGGTTTTTGACGGAACAGGAGGCCTTTTCTGAAAAGGAAAAAAGCCCCGGTAATCTGGAGATGATTCTTGCCGAGCGCTATTTCGGAAAGATGATCCGGCATGAGAATTGTTTTCTGCGGGAGTATTTCAGGTTTGAACTTAATCTGCGCAATGTAAAGGCTGCCCTGACCGGCCGCCGGTTCAACCTGAAACCTGAATTTTGCCGGCCGGATACGGAATCAGCCGGGCTGGCGGAAAAATTAGCTTCTTCCACTGCCGCTGATTTCGGCCTGGGCCATGAATTGGATTTTATTCCGGTTCTGGTTGAGACCTTTGAGAAAGATGATCCTGTCCACTGGGAAAAGACAATCGACCTGCTGCGCTGGAAAGAGGTGGATGATCTAAATACCCCGGTATATTTCAATATTGATGTCCTGCTCGGTTATCTGCTCAAACTGATTCTCGTCGAACGCTGGATCCATCTTGAGCCGCATCGCGGCCGGGAAGTATTTGAACAGAGAGTTAAGATCGACCGGGATAATTTATTCAGCCACGCGAGCGGAGGTTAAAATGGCAACAACTGGAAAGATCGTTGGAATCGTAGCCAATCTGGTGACAATCGAAGTCAACGGTCCGGTAAGTCAGAATGAGATTTGTTATGTTGAAACTGAGGCGGGAGAACGGCTGCAGTCCGAGGTGATCAAGATTCAGGGGAATCGGGTATCAGCGCAGATTTTTGAAAGTACCGGAGGGATTAAAACCGGAGCAAAGGTTGAATTTACCGATCACATGCTTGAGGTCGATCTCGGGCCCGGACTGCTGTCCCGTAAATACGATGGTCTTCAGAATGACCTGGATGCTAAGACCGGTCTATTTTTGAAACGGGGAGAAAATACTCCCGCTCTGTCGAAAGATCAGGAATGGGAGTTTACCCCTCTGGTTGAAAAGGGCGGGCGGGTCCGCGCCGGAGACTGGCTGGGAGAGGTTCGGGAAAACTGGCTGAACCATAAGATAATGGTCCCCTTTTCCTTGGAAGGAGTTTGGGAAATCGAGTCTCTGGTCGGCAAAGGAAATTATAGAGCGAGCGATGAGATCGCGCTGTTGCGAAGCGCTGACGGAAAGAAGCAGAGCGTCAACATGATCCAGCGCTGGCCGATCCGTTTGGCTATTCAGTCTTACGCTGCCAAGCCCGTAGCCTACAAACCGCTCCAGACCGGGGTCCGGATCATTGACACTCTTAATCCGATTGTGGAAGGCGGGACCGGGTTTATCCCGGGACCGTTCGGGTCCGGTAAGACAGTGTTGCAGCACATTATTGCCGCCAATGCTCAGGTGGACATTGTTATTATCTGCGCCGTGGGTGAGAGAGCCAATGAAGTGGTCGAACTGTTTGTGGAATATCCGGAAGTGGACGACCCTTATACTGGCAGGAAACTTATGGAGAGGACTATCATCGTGGTCAATACCTCTAATATGCCGGTGGCCGCCCGTGAGGCCTCGGTCTATACTGCGATGACTATTGCTGAATATTACCGGCAGATGGGGTTGAAGGTGTTGTTGCTGGCGGATTCGACTTCCCGCTGGGCCCAGGCATTGCGCGAGATGTCGAACCGGCTGGAAGAATTGCCTGGTCCCGACGCTTTTCCCATGGATCTTACGGCGATTATTGCTAACTTTTACGCCCGCGCCGGTCGGGTCGACCTGCGCAACGGAGAGAGCGGTTCGGTTACTTTTATCGGAACCGTCAGCCCGGCCGGAGGCAATCTGAAGGAACCGGTGACCGAGGCTACGAAAAAGGTCGCGCGTTGTTTTTATGCCCTTTCTCAGAAACGGGCTGACAGCAAACGCTATCCGGCTATCGATCCGATAGACAGTTATTCAAAATATCTGGAGTATCAGGAAGTACAGGAGTTTCTGGCCGAGAGTATTGAACCTCATTGGGTGGAAAAGGTGGGATATATCAATGACGTACTGCGGCAGGGACGTTCCGCATCTAACCAGATTAACATCCTGGGGGATGACAGCGTTCCCGTAGGTTATCATGAAGTCTACTGGAAGTCCGAACTGGCTGATTTCGGTTTTTTGCAGCAGGATGCCTTTGATCCGGTAGACAGGGTCACGGCAATGTCCCGGCAAAGATATATGTTTGATATTATAAATAAAATTTGCCGGTTTGATTTCCGGTTTGAGACGTTTACCGAAGTGGCGCCTTATTTTAAACGGCTTATAAACCAGATCAAGCAGATGAATTATCTTGAGTTTCAAAGCGATGAGTTTAAACAGCTTGAAGATGAGCTGGACAGCTTTCTTATGGAGAGGAAGGTATCATGAAACAGGCGCAGGCCTTTACCACGGTTTACACAAAGATAGAACGGATTACGAAAGCCACCTGCTCCCTGCGTGCTCAGGGTATAAGTAACGAGGAGATGGCCCTGATCGCCGGCCGCCCGGCCCAGGTTGTTAAGATAGAAGGGGATCTGGTTACTCTTCAGGTTTTTGCCGGCACTCAGGGGATCGGGACTGCAGCGGATGTGATGTTTCTGGGAGAGCCGCCCAGTCTCCGGGTCGGCACCGATCTTTTTGGTCGGTTTTTTAACGCCTTCGGCCAGCCGATCGATGGAGGGCCACAGCTGGAAGGGGAGATGAGGTTTATCGGCGGGCCCAGCGTTAACCCGACCCGAAGAGAACAGCCTTCCCGGTTGATAACCACCGGTATCGCGGGGATTGATCTGAACAACAGTCTGGTCAGCGGCCAGAAGATTCCTTTTTTTGCTGATCCCGAACAGCCGTATAATGAGGTCATGGCAACCGTAGCCCTGCGATCGGGGGCGGATCGGATCGTACTGGGAGGAATGGGGCTTTCCAATGATGACTATCTATATTATCGACGGATATTCGAGGATGCCGGGGTACTGGAAAAGATAACCTCGTTCATCAATACCACGGATGATCCTCCGGTTGAACGACTGCTCATTCCGGAGATGGTACTTACGGCGGCTGAATACTTTGCTCTTGATCTTAAACAGGACGTTCTGGTCTTGCTAACCGACATGACCCTTTACGGTGATGCTCTGGCCATTGTCTCTAACCGGATGGATCAGATTCCTTCGAAAGACAGCATGCCCGGATCGCTCTACAGTGACCTGGCCAAGATCTATGAGAAGGCCGCGCAGTTTAAAGACGGATCGATAACTATTATCGCTGTAACTACCTTAAGCGGCGGGGATATTACTCACGCTATTCCGGATAATACCGGTTATATTACTGAAGGACAGCTTTTTTTGCGTCGGGATACGCAGATATCTAAAACCATCGTCGATCCGTTCCGGAGTCTCTCGCGGCTTAAACAGCTGGTAATCGGTAAAAAGACCAGAGAGGATCACCACCAGGTCATGAACACCGGGGTCAGACTTTACTCTGACGCGGCCAATGCCCGTACGAAACAGGAGAACGGTTTTGACCTGACTGATTATGATCGCCGGACCATTGCCTACGCGTTGGATTACGCGAGGGAACTTCTGGCTATCGACGTGAATATCAGTATTGATGAGATGCTGGATACGGCCTGGCGGCTTTTTGCCCGGCATTTTAAAAAGGAAGAAGTCAGTATAAAACGGGAATTGATCGATAAGTATTGGCCGGAGACGGAATAGCAAAATGCAGATGTCCAGTATTCAGTACAATAAGACCTTTTTGCTTCAGATGCAGGGTGATGTGCAGGAACGGTACAATGCCTTGCCTGTCCTGCAGAGTAAGGAGGCCGCTCTGCGCTTGAAGGTACGGCAGGTTACCGCGCGGATCAAGGAGCTTGATTCTGAACGGGATAAGCTGCGTCAGTCGCTTTCCGGACTGGACCGGTTGTGGAGTGAGTTTCCGGATGTAGTCAGGGTGGAAAAGATCGAGTTTGAACAAAAGAAGCTGGCAAGCGTAAATGTGATGATGATAAAAAATATTGTGTTCGGCGAGGAAGATTTTTCGTTATTCAGTCATCCGGCCTGGTTTCTGCGCGGGGTGGAGGTTGTAAAAGAGTTTATCCGGCTTGAGCTGGCAAAGATAAACCAGGAGCAGATCCTGGCCGCGGTGGATTATGCCCGGCGGAAGACTACTCAGAAGGTTAATCTGTACGAGAAGGTTCAGATCCCGTTTTTTGAGGAAGCGATTCGGAAGATCAAGCGGTATCTTGAGGATGTCGAGAATCTGTCCAAGGCCGGGCAGAAGGTGATTAAGACCAGAATTTCTCTGCAGGGAGCATAGGAACATGATTACTCCGATGGAAAAATTAACGGTCCTGGTTTTTCATCAGGACAAAGATAGATTCCTTGAGGACCTGCAGGTATTAGGAGTCGTGCATATCTCTGTTTCTTTGCCTGAGACTTTGCCCGCGCCGGTTAAAGAACTGCAGGAAAAGATCAGCCGCTGCCGTAATTTTTTAAAGGCCGCGGGTAAAGAGCGGGATGTTAAGGGCAATCCTCCAAAGGAAATTGATGTTTTCGACCGGGTCAGAAATTGGGAGTCGCGAACTGAACGGTTGGAGGCGGTTGAAGAACGTCTTGAGTTCCTGGAAAAACAGCTTTCGGCAATCGCGCCATGGGGAGACTTTGATCTTTCCCGTCTCAGGGCTTTAAAAGATTCCGGGGTAACTGTTCGGTTTTTTATCAGTCCGGCTAAACACTTTCCCGAATGTATTCCCGAAGAATGCGTTTTTTCAGAGGTCAGCCGGGACAATACCTATGTTTATTTTGTGATAATGGAGTGGACTAAAGCCACCTGCCGCCCCGACTGTGAAGAGTTTTTTTATCCGGATTCGAGCAAGCAGGAGATCGAGACCGAGTTGAATCAGCAGAGGGATGAGGCCGGGAAACTGCGGGAGGAGATTCGGGAAAGCCTGGTCTTCCCGGAAGGGGTAAAGGATCTGCTTAACCGCTTTGAGACCGAACTTGCCTATGTCAGTATCAGCCGGAATCTCACCGGGACTGTCGAGAATACGGTATATATAGTCCAAGGGTGGCTGCCGCGCCGGCTTAAGGCAAAGGCCGCTGATTTTTTCGAGACCAGGGGAGTTTATTATTATTTTTCTTCGCCGCGGCCGGATGAGGCGGTTCCTGTACTTTTGCAGAATAACTGGTTTTCCCGGCTGTTTGAACCGATTACCCGGATGTTCTCTCTGCCTAACTACCGGGAAATGGATCTTACCGGATTTTTTGCCCCGTTCTTCACCCTGTTTTTCGGATTTTGCCTGGGGGATGCTGGCTATGGAATAATAATTTTTCTGGCCGCGCTGATCGCCCGTTCCCGGATCGCGGCGGAACAGCGTCCGCTGGCTTTACTGGGGATGATCCTGGGGGCTTCTACTTTCGCGTTCGGGCTTATTTCCGGTTCACTGCTCGGCATTCAACTGGTAGATCAGGAGGCTGTTCCCTGGCTGCGAAAAATTGTTCTGTTTGATCAGGATCAGCTGTTCGGAGTCGCTCTTATTCTTGGAGTGGTGCAGGTGCTGTTCGGTATGCTGCTGAAAATGATCAACCGGATCCGGCAATATGGTTTTACTGCCGGTCTTTCCAGTTTCGGCTGGATCTTGATCCTCCTCGGTCTGCTGGGAATGGGCGCCGGGATGTGGGGACAGGAGCCTCCTTTTTTCAGTTCCTGGCTTGCCTGGAGCGGTGTGGCGCTGGTTCTGCTGTTCAACGACCTGAGAGCTAATATTTTTATCCGTATCGGGAAGGGGTTGTGGGAGCTGTATGGAATAACCGGGCTGTTTGGTGATATTCTGAGTTATATCCGGCTGTTTGCTCTGGGTATCTCCAGCTCGATTCTCGGAATTGTTGTGAATGATATCGCTCTTCAGCTTCGGGACGTACCTTACGTGGGTTTTGGTCTGACGTTTTTGTTTTTGATAATCGGGCATACGGGTAATCTGCTTTTAAGTTCGCTGTCCAGTTTTGTCCATCCCCTGAGGCTTACTTTTGTCGAGTTTTACAAGCACGCGGGGTTTGAGGGGGGAGGCAGACCGTACACTCCGTTTCGCAGGCACGGGGAGCAGGGTTTAACAAAATAACCAATGACTAAATTCCAAGTAACAAATAATAATCAATGACACAAAAAACAAACAAAAACAAAATTTGATTACAGGTATATTAAGTAATTAGTGTTCCTTGACAAAAAGCAGTAGTATAGTTTAGTGAAAGCGTTTGGGACTATTGTCGATTACGTGCGGGTGAATCGCCGCTGATCTGTGACTATAGGCTTAACGCCGACACTAAAGTAGGCACTTATAGCTTGATAAGGGACAAAGTCACCTTTAATCTAGCAACCTGTATGTGCATACTGCTTTAGTGGCTGATAAAGCACCCCCAAACGCACAACCTGACGGAGGTGTTTTATGTACTACCTTGGTATCGATATCGGCAAACAGAAGCATGTTGCCGCGATGCTTACCGAAGAAGGCGATGTTCGCCTTAAACCGTTAAGCTTCAGTGCCACGGCGACAGGATATCAAAAATTGCTATCCTGTGTTAAGAGCACGACAGTAGAACATACCGATATCGCTATAGCAATGGAAGCCACAGGCCATTACTGGTTACCCTTATATGAGAAGCTCAAGGCTGACGGTTTCTCCGTAACGGTCCTTAATCCGTTACAGGTCAGCAGTTTTCGCAACCAAGGCATCCGTGGCTCTAAAACCGACAGTGTTGATGCGGTTTTAATCGCCAGAGTCCTGCGATTCGGAGCATCTCTTGAGACCAGAATACCAGAAAACGCGATTCTGGCCTTGAGAAATCTTACGAGATATCGTACCGATTTAGTACAAGAAGCCTCTATGGCAAAGAACAAGGTACTTGCTTTACTGGATCAGGTTTTCCCTGAATTCTCCTCGTTGTTCAGCGATACATTCGGTGCTGCGGCGCTCAGCCTGCTCAAAGAAGCGGCGACACCGGAAGAGATACTGAAAATAGATGACAAAAAGCTTTGCTCGATTCTGAAGCAGGCTTCACGAGGACGAGCAGGCAAAGAACAATCAATTAAAATAAAAAGTGCAGCAAAAAGTTCCTTTGGACTGCAAGCCGCCTCGGACACATTCAGCCTGCAGATCAAACTGATCATATCCCAGGTCGAGCATATCAAAAGTATAATAAAGACCTTGGATGAAGAGATTGAACGCCTGTACACCAAGTTTAATACCACTTTGACAACGATCCCCGGCGTGGGAACGACAACGGCAGCTACTGTTCTTGCCGAGATCGAAGATGTCCACAGGTTTAAGAGCCCTTCCGGCGGGGCCGCTGCTCTGGTCGCTTTTGCCGGTCTGGACCCGAAACTCAAGGAGTCCGGCAAATATCGCGGTCAGGTCAAAACATCAAAGCGCGGCTCACCGTATCTTCGCCGGGCTCTGTTCCTGGCCGGATTCATAGCAGTCAGAAACGATGACTATTTCAGGCGGATCTATGAGAAACAGCGCCAAAAAGGCAAAAACCATAAAGTGGCAATGATACATGTAAGCGTGAAAATGCTTCATGTTATTTACTCTATGTTAAAGAACAATAGCACTTATTCAACAAACAAAAAACGCGATTAACGGGGGTTGACTTTTAATAGCTTGTCACAGATTTCAAAAAACTTAAAATTTGATTAACCTGATTTTAAAATGATTTAAATGATTAAAATGCCCGCTTCGCTCGCAGCATCTTAGCAAAAGAGAGAAGACAGACGTCAGAAGTCAGAAGACGGAAGTCTGAAGACGGAAAACAGAAAACTTAAACCACTGAGAGCAGCATCTTAGTATCTTCTAGTCTTAAGTCTTAGGTCTTAGGTCTTAGATCTTAGGTCTTAGGTCTCAAGTCTCAAGTCTGGATTCAACAGGGGAATATTTCCAGGGCCGGACTTGTTATTTTAGAGAGGCGATGGTATACTTGACCGGTTTTTTTAACCCGGGGCTTATTATCTGAACAGCTGTAAATTTTTTCTTTACTCTTTATGTTTTTTTATGGCTGCCCGGGGTCTTTACGTTCGGGAGACCTCCGGTCATTCAAACCGGCAGCTGACCACATAACAGATGGAATTACAGGATCAGCTAATGCTCTGTTACGAAGTGTTTAAGAAAATGAAAACTTTGATTTTGGTTGTTGGCGTGCTTTCGGTCTGGCTTTCAATGGACGCTTACGGCCGGGAATTTCTGGCGCCGCCGCTGCTTCTTGAACGGGAGAATGTGAAGCAGGGGATGCGTTGTCCGCAAATAAAACAGGCGGCAAAGCCCGGCCTTACCGAAGTTGTTCCGGTGAGATCTATCCTGCATGTAAGGCCTTTGATGCTGCTGAAGAAAGCCGCCCGGCTGATCCGGTTAAAAGATGGTGTAAGGGTCAGGGTTACGGCAGAAAGTTATGACGGAAAAATAAGGTATCCGTTTCCTGCTTTTCTTGATGAACTGGATGGGTACAATAGAATTCATGCTAAACTGGCTAAGTTTTTTATGCGGGAAGATCAGGCTTGGCGGGAAACCTTGCCGCATCTTTTTCGGCTCGATTTTTATTTTATGAACGCAAAGACACCTGCTGAAAAAGATTTAATTTTTTTTCGCCGGTTTCTCCAGGATGATCTTTATGATGCCGAGGGGCGAAAGATCGATGTGTTTTTTTTGGAAGATGAAGATTTCTGGGGCGGGATCAACTTGAGGGAAAATTCGATCCGGGTTCTGCTTGGGTTTCAGGAATACGAACCAGAACCAAGCCCGGAGCCGGTAAGGGAAGAAGATCTTTTTTCTTCTCCCCGTTGGCAGATGATCATAGAACATTACACGCCGGATTATAAGGAGTTGGATCGCCAGGTCGATTCATTAGAGACAAGCATTTAGGGTCAGAGGCAGCATTAGAAGCGTGATTTAAAGTGGCCTTCATGATCATCGGCAAAGGCTTCGGAATAGGGGGATTTTTTAAATGGATTTTTAATATCTATCGAAACTATCAGCGAATTTCGCTTGTTTTTGAATTTTTCTCTTGATAATTGAAAAATTTCTGTTTTAATATAGAAAATTATAACCGTATAAATCGACAATAAGCACAAAGGCATGTTCACTGAGAAAGAAGGGATAATATAAGATGGAAAGTGTAAAAGAATATTGCTGCTCGAATGGAGTAATGAAGTATGCGGGTACGCAGCTTATCGTCGAACTATGGGAGGCGGATAATCTCGATTCTGAGAAAAAGATTGAAGAGATCTTCCGGGAGGCGATCAAGGAATGTGGCGCTACACTTTTGAAGATAGATCTGCATACGTTTTCTCCGTATGGCGGAGTTTCGGGGATGGCGATAATCGCAGAGTCCCATTTGAGCATCCATTCCTGGCCTGAGTACCGATACGCGGCAATCGACATATTCGTCTGCGGCAATGTTGATCCGTATAAAGCTATACCTGTAATTAAGCGCGGATTTAATACCGAGAAGATTCAGGTCATGGATCTGAAGCGGGGAGTCTTCTGATGTGGGTATTCGAGGAGCTTTACGGTAATATAAAGATCGGCTTTGACGCGCGCCAGATCTACCGGAAAAAAACCGAGTTTCAGGACCTGCGGATATATGAGACTGAGCGGTTCGGTCGGCTCCTTATGCTCGATGGAGTGATTCAGACGACGGAGAAGGATGAGTTTATTTATCACGAAATGCTGACTCATCCTCTGGTCATGGCTCATCCCCGGCCTCAGTCAGCCCTGGTTATTGGTGCCGGTGACGGCGGGATAGTCCGGGAGCTTTTGAAATACCCGGGGATGAAACGAGTCGTGTTGGTTGAGATCGACCGGCAGGTGATCGAGCTTTCGGAAAAATACCTGCCATCGATATCCGCCGGCGCGTTTTCCGATAAACGGCTGGAAATAGCAGTCGAAGACGGGGCTAAATACGTGGCCAGGACCGATGAGAAATTCGACATTGCTGTTGTTGATTCTCCTGATCCGATTGGCGTGGCCAAAGTTCTGTTTTCGAAAAAGTTCTATTCCGCTATAGCTGACGTGTTAACCGATGACGGGATGATGATCCGGCAGACAGGATCATCTGTTCTTCAGTCGGAAGAGATGGGAGATAATTTTAAGATACTCGAGGGTATCTTTCCCTGGGTTCTTCCGGCGGTCGCCTCGATCCCGACATATATTGGCGGGTTTTTCAGCCTTCTTGCCGCCGGTAAAGGGAAAACCCCCCTGGATGTGCCGTTCAAGCAGCTTAATCAGAAGTATGAAAAACTCCGGATAAAAACCAGATATTATAATCCGGAGATCCATTATGCGGCGTTCGCGTTGCCTAACTATATGAGGAAAGGATTGAAATGAATAAAATGAAGACCTCTGCCGATAAAAAAATATACGGTTACGAATTGATACTCGATCTGAAGGGGTGTGATCCGGGTGTAATTACCTCGAAGAAGAAGTTGAAGGCGTATGTGGATGAGCTTTGCCGCTTGATCAAGATGAAAAAGTACGGCAGGATCATGCTGCCTTATTTCGGTGAGAATGCCGAACATACTGCTGGATATTCTCTGGTCCAGCTGATTGAAACCAGTTCAATAACCGGGCACTTTTCTGATCATTGGAAGACCGCCTACTTGAATATATTCTCCTGCCTGCCATATGACCATCAGCTGGCAAAAAAGTTCACTAAAGAATATTTCCGCGCTAAAGGCATGAAAGCCCGTTTCCTGATCCGTTAAGCGGTTAAAGCCGCTCTAATCTATACGGGATAAAACTGTCGACTTCTTCAGCCTGCTTAAAAAGCTCCCTGAAATTTTCGAACAATCTGCTTTTATTTTTTAATAAAATCGATACAATAGATTGTGTTCACGTTATTTCGGGTAAAGGGGGCCAGGATATTGAAATATTTTCCTGGGGAAACTGATGTTCCTTCCGGTTCGACCGAATGTTCAGGTGGTTTTCTATAACTCGACGGCCTGTCAGGAGCAGGGGCTCGAACCGCCACGCACTTGGGAGGCCTTTCTGGAGACGGCAAGACGGTTTCATGAAGCTGAAGGCAGAGGGCGGGTACTGCTTAAGGGACAGGAGGCCTATCTGGCCTAGAATTGGCCGTTCGCGGTAATAACCCTGGGGAAAGACTATGGTCTTGATTTTATGAAGACCTATAGCGGCTGGGCCGGTTTCGCGGGAGAGAGGCATATTATCGGAGGCGATGTTTTTGGCATTCCGGTGAACAGTCCTAACCCCGGAGTTGACCGATACATTTATCAGGACGGGCGCGTTCAGCAGGTTGCCGGCGCGCGTGAGCTTTACGAACAACCGGCGAACCTGTTCATTGCCGGGTTTATCGGTTCCCCGCGCCGATGAATATTCTTAAGGCGCGCCCCTGGATTCGGAGAGCGGAAATCTGCGGCTGTCTGAACCGACATTGCTGCTCCCTGCCTTTTGGGATAAGCCAGGCCCTGACCGAAACCGGGGCGACGGAGGTCTATCTGGGCCCGTGGCCTTTTCCCCGTCTTTTCAGAAGAGTCCCTCAGCGGAGTATGTCTGCTTAATGCGATAGTGGAAGAGCCGGTGTATTTTCTGCTGCGGCTGGAGGCGATGGGAAAAGGCGAATTTTTTTGATCTATCCGGTGACAGGATCGATATTTCAAAACAAAAAGGAGGAAAAGGATGAATGAAGGTAAAGGCAGTTTCCGGGATGAGATGGATGTCCTGCAGGAGGTGGGGAATATCTCGGCCGCTCACGGAGGGATCGCCCTGTCTGAGATCTTAAAGAAAAGAATCAATCTGGCCGTTCCCCGGACGGAGGAGATAACCATCGGCAATATCGCGCAAAGACTGAATCTGGGGAAGATCGGCATTGGGATCTATTCTAAAATCATCACGGGTTTCAGCGGCCGGGTATTATTTATTCTGGATGAAAAGAATGCCTTTCGGCTTAACGATATCTCTTATAAAATCAAAATGGAAAATCAGAGTTCGGGGTTGTTTACCGAAATGGGAATGTCATTGATCAAGGAAGTCGGCAGTATCGTGACCAGCGCGTATGTTACGGCGATCGGGCTTATGTTCAAGCGGGTCGTACTTCTGGGGCCTCCCACGCTTGTCTCCGGAACGATCGAGGAAATAATCAGCATCATGTTCAGTGATTCTCAAGGGGAAGGCAAACTGATGCTGATCGAGGCCAAATTCGAGGCCGAAGGCGAAGATCTTAATGGAAGTTTCTATATGGTTCTTACGCCGGAAACCGCCCGCGAGATCCATCGGGTCAGCAAAGAGGTATTCGGCGTTCAGGAATCCGAGTGATCAGTTTCAATGCGGATCCTGATCCAGAGGGTTGAAAAAGCAGAGGTCAGCACCAATGGTCATCCGGTATGCCGGATCGGGAAAGGAATCCTGATTCTGGTGGGAGTCGGGACCGAAGACTGTCCGGCTGACGCGCAGTTCCTTGCCCGAAAAGTCAGCAGGCTGCGGATCTTTCCGGACAGTGCCGGCAAGATGAATCTGAATATCCAACGGGCCGGCGGCGAGATAATAAGCGTTCCGCAGTTTACCTTATATGCTGAGCTTTGCCGGGGCAACCGCCCTGGTTTTGACCGGGCCGCCTTGCCCGAGAAAGCCGAAGGGCTCTGGCAGGAGTTCAATCTCCGGCTGAGAGAGCAGGGACTGGAAGTTAAAACCGGCGTCTTCGGAGCGGACATGGCAGTGGAGCTGATAAATTCCGGTCCGGTAACGATCTGGCTGGATTCAGAGACTTTAAAGACCTAAGACTAGAAGACAGAAGACTAGAAGACAGAAGGCAGAAGTCAGAAGTCAGAAGAAAAAACTTAAACCACAGAGAACACGGAGAACAGATTTAAGACCTAAGACTAGAAGACAGAAAAAAGAAAAAAATAAAAAATAAAAAAAACAGAAGAACTTAACCCATAGAGAATAAAGAGAACACAGAGAACACGGAGAACTGAGCTCAGTAGCTCATAAGCTCATAAGCAGAAGACGGAAGACAGAAAACAGAAGATTTGCGCTACGCGCAGCATCTTAGGGAAAGAGTGAAGTAAGGGCGCTCCGCCC
>JAGYOO010000010.1 GCA_018399295.1 Candidatus Omnitrophota bacterium
ACCGGGGGATTTGGTTTTACGGGATCGATCGATTTTGGTCATATTGATTCCCGCGCTGCGGAACGGCTTCAGCATCTCATGCAGCGCCCCCACCTTATCGCGCACTGAAAACACCACTGAGGTCTTGTCCGCTCCCGTCATCCGGGGAGCGGTCTTACCGATAATCAGAAAACGGGTGACATTGTGCGGACTGTCCTCAATCGAGGCGGCCGCGACCTTCAGCTTGTACAGACCGGCGGCAAGGCTGCTGGCAATAGCGGCTGAATTCTTTTCTTCCTTAGCGATCTCAGCCGCCCGCGCGGTACTTGAGACTTCGATTAGTTCCCGATTCGGCAGATTGCTCTCCAGCCAAAGACGGCACTGTCCGAAAACCTCGGTTTTACTGTAAACCTTTTTTATCGTTTTAAGCGGGGATCGGGAAAGCAGGTTATGCGAGATATCCAAAAGGATCTCCGAACAGATAATAAGGTCAGAATCTAAAAGCATATCAAGGGTATGGTTAACCGCACCTTCGATTGAATTCTCGACCGGCACCACCCCATAGTCGCAATTATCTCTCTCCACCTCGCTGAACACATCGGTAATTGTGGCACAGGCCCTGTAATCCACCTGCTGGCCGAATTTTTTAACACTGGCCTGATGCGTAAAAGTCGCCTGAGGCCCCAGATAAGCCACAGAAATCGGTTTTTGCAGCATAAGCGTGCCGGACATGATTTCCCGGAACACGGCCTGTAAAGTAGCATCGTTCAACGGACCTTTGTTCTGCTTTTTAATATGTTCGTATACCAGCCTCTCCCGATCCGGCATATAGACCGGCTGCTTATTCTGCTGTTTCAACTTGCCGATAGCTATCGCCTGCCGGGTCCGTTCATTAAGGACAGCGATCAGCTGTTCGTCAAGCCTGTCGATTTTCCGGCGCAGGTCCGCTATGCTGAGTCTGGGTTTCTTCGACTGTTTCTTTACCTGTTTCTTCATCCTCGTTCGCCTCCTGGTACTCCTCTTCACCTGGATCCTCTGTCGGATTTTCTGTCGGCGCCTGCTCCATTAAATTCTCTCCGGGAGTATTTTCCGTATTTTCCCGCTGTTCAAGGGCCTCCCGGCGCAGTTCCATCTCTGCCGCGAAATCCTCAAGCGCGGGGAGATCCTGGAGCGACTTAAGCCCGAAATACTGCAGAAAGTCTTCCGTAGTCCCAAAAAGAATCGGCCGACCGGGAACTTCTTTGCGGCCCTTTTCCTTTACGAGATCACGGTCAAACAGGGTTTTTAAAACACCGTCCACATTCACTCCTCGGATAAACTCGATCTCCGAGCGCGTAACCGGCTGTTTATATGCGATTATCGCCAGCGTCTCCAGAGCCGGGGCCGAAAGACGGAATACCTTTCGGGTCTTATAAAGTTTTTTCACATAGTCGCCGCACTCGGGATTAGTACAAAACTGATGCCCTCCGGCTATCTCAAACAACTGCACTCCGCGGTTCGAATCACTGTATTCTTCCTTCAATTCCTTCAATGCCGCCCGGATCTCTCCGCTATCAGCCTCGGGAAGAACCTCGGATACCTGTTTCATCGTCAGAGGGTTCTCGCAGACAAACAGCAGGGCTTCGATAATCTTTTTAATAAATTTAAGTTCCATGCCGACTGTCCTTTCGCTAATTCAAGTGGTGTTCACGTGCAGTGGAGGAAGAATCTTTTCCTCATTCAGGAACACGAAGATCTCACCAAAAGTACCTTTTTGGGCCGCGACGATCTCTTTCTGACGGATCAGTTCCAGCACGGCCAGAAAGGTCGCGATTACCTCATATTTGTTTTTAGAGCGGGTAAACAGATTGTTCAGAGACACCTTCCGCTCCCGGACCATCAGATGCAGAAGATCGTGTATCTTTCCCTCGACCGTAAATTCATCCTTGATGATCTCCCGAAATATGTCCCGAGGCACATCCTTCAGGGCCTTGGAAAAAGCGCTGATAAGATCAAACAGGCTGGTCTCAAAAAATTCCTCTTCCTCCGGCTCGATATTCTGCTGCGGATTGGGACGCTTAAAAATCCGTGCCTGCCGGTCCTCGCGCTTTTCCAGAAATCCGGCGGCCTCTTTGAATTTTTTGTATTCCAGCAGCTTTCTTATAAGCTCAGCCCTCGGATCTTCCTCGTCCGGTTCCTCCGGGCCTGTCTCATCCGGAGGCAGAAGCATCTTGGATTTTATATGCATCAGAGTCGCCGCCATCACCAGAAATTCACCGGCAATGTTCAGGTCAAGCAGCCGCATCAGTTCCAGATACTGCAGATACTGTTCAGTAATCTGGGAAACGGGGATGTCAGAAACGTTAAGATGATCTTTTTTGATAAGATACAGCAGAAGATCCAGAGGGCCTTCAAAAATTTCCAGTTTTATCTTATAGCTCATAGCCCGGTGACTTCCCTCACCTTTTCTCTGGTCTCCGCGGCCAGGTGACGCGCCTGTTTTTCCCCTTCCGCCAGAATTGACCGCACAGTTTCCGGGTGAGCCGAGTATTCTGCCCTTTTTTCCCGGATCGGAGCGAGGAAATCAGTCAGAATCCCGGCCAGGCGGCGCTTACAGTCGGTACAACCGATTCCGGCCTTGCGGCACTCAGCCTCGATCTCCTTTGCCTGTCCGGGAGCGAACATCCGGTAATAGGCATAGACATTACACTTCTCCGGAGTCCCGGGATCATTCCTCTTTATCCGCTGCGGATCTGTGAACATGCTTTTAACTTTTTCCGCGATAGTTTCAGGACTATCGCTTAAAGCGATATAATTGCCGTAACTCTTTGACATCTTTCGCCCGTCCAATCCAAGAAGCCGCGGCTCTTCAGTAAGCTTCGCCTGCGGGTCCGGAAAAACTCTGCCGTAGAGATTATTAAACCGCTTTCCGATCTCCCGGGTTAATTCAAGATGCGGCAGCTGGTCTTCCCCGACCGGCACTACTTCAGCCCGGTAAATAAGAATATCCGCGGCCTGGAGAACAGGGTAACCGAGAAAGGCATAAGTATTGATCTCTCTGGTTTTAAGTTCCCGCAGCTGTTCTTTATAAGTGGGGCAGCGTTCAAGCAGTCCAAGGGGGGTCACACAGGAGAAAAAAAGAAAAAGATCAAGGTGCTCCGGCACGCGGGATTGCACGAACAAGGTGCTTTTTGCCGGATCGATCCCGCAGCTCAACCAATCGATAACATTGTCCAGAGTGTTTTCCGTTATCCTGCGGGGGTCCTTATATTCACTCATCAGGGCATGCCAGTCCGCGGCCATGAACAGGCATTCGTAATCATCCTGCAGACGAACCCAGTTATTCAAGGCCCCGACAAGATGTCCGAGATGAAGCTTCCCGGTGGGCCGCATACCACTTAAGATCCGCTTTTTCCGATTCATCGGGATTTAAAGTTTACGAGCGATTTTTTCGATCAGATAACATTCGATAAGATCATCGGGCTGCAGATCCGAAAAGCGTTCCAGGCTTATGCCGCATTCCATCCCTTCGGATACCTCCCGGACATCGTCCTTATACCGTTTTAAGGACTCGATCTTGCCTTCATGCACTACTGTGTCGCCCCGGAAAACCTTGACCTGCCCGGTCCGAAGCATTTTTCCTTTGACCACTTGACACCCGGCGATCCGGCCGACGTTGCTCACCTTGAACATCTGCAACACCTTGGCCCGGCCCTGAAAGATCTCCTTGAGGGTCGGTTCGAGAAGCCCCTCCAGACTCAGACGCACGTCGTTTATCGCCTCGTAAATAATCCGGTACAACCGGATATCGATCCCCTGCTGCTCGGCCGTATCCCGGGCCTTGGAATCAATCCCCACATGAAATCCGATAATAACCGCGTCACTGGCAGCCGCAAGCATAACATCCGACTCATTAATCGCTCCAACCTGAAAATGGATAATCCGGACCTTAATATCTTTTGTACTTAATTTTTCCAGAGAAGAGCCCAAGGCCTCGAGCGACCCCTGCACATCCGCTTTCAGGATCACCTTCAACTCCTTAACCTCTCCCTGGCTGGCCTTCTCGAACAACTGGTCCAGGCTTACCCGCTGCAGAGGGGCCATTCTTTCATCCCGGCGCAGGTCGGTTTTATGCTGCGACAGTTCTCTGGCCTTTTTTTCATCATCGACTACGTAAAAGTTATCTCCGATCTGGGGCACCTGCGATATTCCGTTAATCTCTACCGGGACAGCCGGACCAGCCTCTTTTACCCGTTCACCAAGATCATTGATCATGGCCCGGACCTTGCCATAGGTGTCACCACAGACCAGAACGTCACCAAGCCGCAGCGTGCCGCTGGTCACCAGCACACTGGCAATCGGTCCGCTGCCGCGAGACATCCGGCTTTCAATCACAATGCCGCGCGCCGGACCGGTTTTATCCGCCTTCAACTCAAGCATCTCAGTTTCAAGAAGCAGCATCTCCAGCAGGTGATCAACACCTGTCAGCCTTGTCGCGGAGACCGGAACCGTAATCGTGCTTCCGCCCCAATCCTCACTCGTCAGTCCGATCTCCGACAACTGCCTCTTTACCTTGTCAAGATCGGCCCCGGGCAGATCAATTTTATTAATAGCGACAACGATCGGAACCCCGGCGGCTTTGGCATGATTTATCGCCTCTACTGTCTGCGGCATTATCCCGTCATCGGCAGCTACCACCAGCACGACGATATCGGTAATATTGGCGCCACGGGCGCGCATGGCAGTGAAGGCCTCGTGACCGGGGGTATCAAGAAAAGTAATCTTTCCGTTACCAACGGTTATCTCGTAAGCTCCGATATGCTGCGTAATGCCGCCGGCCTCGCGGGCGATAAGATCGGATTTGCGGATCGCGTCAAGCAAAGAGGTCTTTCCGTGATCAACATGTCCCATCAGGGTCACCACGGGTTGTCGCGTCAAAAGATTTTTGGAATCTTCAGTCCGGTGAGCGGCAAGCAGCTGTTCCTCCACCGTCGGCTCCTGCTCCAGTTCATATCCGTACTCCCGGGCCAGAGACTTGCTAACCTCGTCGTTCAGATTCTGATTGATGTTAGCCATCACCTTCATCTTCATCAGCTGTTTAATGACCTCGGTCGTCGACTTTTGAATCTTCACGGCCAGCTCTTTTACGGACAGCGGAAACTGGACATGGATGACCGTTCGCTCCGCCTTTGCCTTTTCTTCTTTAACCGCCGCGAGTCGGTTCTGTTTTTCCTGAAGCTCGTGCCGGATTATCTCCGCGGTGTCTTCGTCCAGCACGCTCATATGGCCTTTTACCGGAATATTCAGACTGCTGAGTTCGGCAATCAATTCCTTGCTCGTTACTCCGAGACTCTTGGCTAATTCGTAAACTCGTATGCTCATAATTTCCTATATCTGGTTTTTTGCTTCCTCAATGATCTGTTCCGCCCGCTTACTGCCAATTCCTTTTATCTTCGTAAGGTCATCTACTGACGCCACGATCACCTGCGCTAATTGATGGTAACCCGCCTCCACCAGCAACTGCCGGGTCTTTTCTCCAATGCCGCTGATCCGGTCCAAATCGGAGGCGGTCTTGGATTTACCTTCGGAAGAAGCAGCCGCGGCCTCTCGATTATTTATATTCAGGGTCCAGCCAACCAGCTTTGAGGCCAGTCTCACGTTCTGCCCACGTTTACCAATAGCCAGAGACAGAAATTCATCCTCAACGTCAAGATTCAGCTTTTTATACTCCGGGACAATCTCGATCTTGGCGATTTTAGCCGGACTCATTGCCGCGCGGGCATATTCGCTTATGTCTTCGCTCCAGCGAACTATGTCAACTTTTTCACCATGCAATTCACGGACAATATTCTTTATCCGGGAACCGCGCACCCCGACACAGGCGCCAACGGAATCAATTTTATCATCCTTAGAATATACCGCAACCTTGGCTCGTTCTCCGGCCTGCCGGGAGATCGCCCTTATCTCCACGATACCTTCATATATCTCCGGGACCTCCAGCTCAAACAACCGGCGAACAAATCCGGGATCAGTCCGGGAAAGCACAATCTGGGGTCCCTTATTGGTTTTCCGCACATCAACGATCAGGGCCCGAACCCGGCTTCCCTGGCGGAACTCTTCATTCGGCAAGGTCTCCCGATGCGGCAGAACACCTTCGGTTTTTCCCAGGTCAATAATGATATTCCCTTTTTCAAATCGATGAACGATCCCATTAGTTATATCACCCACCCGCCCCTGGTAATCATTAAAGACTACTTCCCGTTCGGCCTCCCGGATCTTCTGAGTGATTATCTGTTTCGCGGTCTGGGCGGCGATCCGCCCGAACTGCTCGGAATCGACCTTCTCACCTTCCCGGATAACCTCGATATCACCGGTTTTATCGTCGATCTTAACCTGCAGATCGACCTCTTCACCAAAACGTTTTTTCGCGGCCGAAAGAAGAGCGGACTCGATCGCGGCAACGATAACGTCCCGTTCAATGCCCTTTTCTCTCTCTATATAATCTAAAACGACCAGCAATTCATTACCCATACTTATCACCCGATTTCCAGATTGGCCTTAACTATATTTTTGTAATCTATCCGGAGGGCACGGTCTTCAGCTGATTCAATCTCTAATCCCGTTGAATCGGCCATAACAATCCTGCCCCGAATCACATTATTTCCCCCTACCGGCTCACGCAAAACCAGTTTGCCCAAGCGACCTGTCGCCCATTTAAAATCCGCTTCAGTCTTCAGCTTGCGGTCTAATCCGGGAGACGCCACTTCGACGCTCACCTCAAATAGATCAAATCCCTGTTCTTCCAGACTGCGGTTTACCGCGCGGTTAAACCGCGCGCACTCCTGAATATTTATACCGCCCGGCTGATCAACAATAAGACGCACTACAGTCGCACCGGGACGCGGACTGATCTCCACGTTCAAGACCTGGACTTTTTCCGTCTCAGCGGCCTTTTCCACCGCTTCTTTTATTTTACTTTCCTTCACCACGGTCATTTCCCATAAAAAAAGCGGGAAGGATTTCCCACTTCGAGATTACAGTAAGTAAGTAAAGTAAATTATACTTTATTTTCTAATAATGTCAACCCGAAAAAGAAAGGGTAAATCCTTCATTTATGAAAACCTTATTCCGCCCGGCCGAGGATATTCAGCATTTTTTTAACGTCTTCCTCAGTATATTCGCGCCGGTTATTAACCTTATTCCGGCGGGGTGAAGGAAATTTTCCAAGCTTTTCATAGCGGCGAACTGTCTGAACCGAAACACCGAGCCGCTTGGCAATCGCCCCTACCGAATAAAACCTCTCCACCATCCATCTCCTCATTTCTCAATTTTGATAAACTTTAATTATATTTTATGTAATATTATCATGATATCTCAATGGTTGCAAGCCCAAATTAAAAAAGAAAAGGCGGCAGGTATCCCTGCCGCCTTTTTACTGTTTTTCTGACTTTTACTGGATTACTGTCATTGCGTCATACAGAGCCTGGGTATTTATAGTCGACTTTCCGGCGGTAGCGCGAATAACTCCGCTGGAATCCACGGCAAAGGTCCGGGTTCCGGTGGTTCCATCCACATCCGGCTCGCCACTGCAGACATACGCGTTATTGCTCAGCTGAGTATAGGTAAACACATACCCCTGTCTTCCGGCAGCGGCAAAAACGGTAGAATCGATGTAAGGCGGAGTAGCACCCGTAAGGTCAGCTGCCGCAGAGGGATACGCCGGGGTAGTTTGGGCGGCCCGAAAGCTTTCGCAGGCAGTTGATATTGTCTTCAATGTAGACTGCGCCGCTGCCTCATTAGCATTGACACGAGCGCGCAACAGGTTAGGTATCGCAATCGCCGCCAACAACGCGATGATCGCGACCACGATCATGATTTCAACAAGCGTAAAGCCCTTCCGATTCATCCCGCACCTCCCTTTAAGGTTAACAAATCCATTTTTCTATTTGTAAATAAGCACAGACCGTGCCAAGCTATACTATATTTATAAGTGATTAAAAACAGATACTTTATATCAATAGAAATACTGTTAAAACTTTTTCGATCCCCTTTATTATAAGAAAAAGTTTTCCGGAATGGAAAATTATTTCCAGAACATACCAGATCATAACAAGTTATAACGTTTGATCTTATAGTCCAGATTCCGGCGGGTCATCTTCAGCATGCGAGCAGCTTCACTCTTATTTCCCCCGGTCTTTTTGAGAACGCGGGAGATCAATTTACTTTCAAAATCCTCCACGCTGGCCTTTAATGACTCATCCAGTCCGGAAGGACTATCAGGTTCAGGCATCCGACTGATTATCCGCAACGGAAGATCATCAAGGGTAATAATCTCAGTATCGGAAAGAGCAACAGCGCTCTCAATGGCATTCTCCAGCTCCCGGATGTTTCCCGGCCAGTCATACCGAAAAAGATGCTCAGCCGACTCCGGGGCCAGCCGTTTTACCTGACCGTTAAGCTGATACTTTTTTAAAAAATGATTTATGAGAACCGGAATATCTTCCCGACGTTCGCGCAAAGCGGGAAGCCGGATCGTAATCACGCTGATCCGGTAGAACAGATCTTTACGGAATTTTTCCCGACAGACCTCCTCTTCCAGGTTTCGATTCGTAGCCGCGACCACCCTCACATCCACCTTCGTCTGTTTCGTGGCCCCTACCGGCCGGATTTCCTTTTCCTGAAGGGCCCGGAGCAGCTTAGTCTGCATGGCTGGAGAGGTCTCGCCGATCTCATCCAGAAACAGGGTCCCGCCGCTGGCAACCTCGAATAACCCCTGTTTTGTGGAAATCGCTCCGGTAAACGACCCTTTTACGTGTCCAAACAGCTCGCTCTCCAAAAGTTCATCCGGCAGCGCTCCGCAATCGATCGAGACGAATGGTTTGTCGGTTTTGAGGCTGTTGTAATGCAGTGATTTGGCGATAAGCTCCTTCCCGGTCCCGCTCTCTCCCTGGATCAGGATCGTGGTACTGGTCTTAGCTACTTTATCCACCATCCGAAAAACTTCCTGCATTGGCTCGCTTTTACCGACAATATTGGCAAACCGGTAACGATCCCTAAGTTTTTTCTGCTGCCCCTTGTCTTCAGGAAAGATCCGCTTCTGACTAAAGGCCCTCAGAATCTTAACCTTAATTTCGTCAAGCTTAAACGGTTTTTCCAGATAATCGTAGGCTCCGTAACGCAAAGCCTTTACTGCTGTCTCTACTGAGGCATAGGCCGTGACCAGTAAAACAATGATTTCAGGATTGATGTCCTTAATCTGACGCAGGAGTTCAATTCCGCTGACCGCGCCCATTTGGATATCAGAGATAACCATGTCAAACGGTTCCCGTCGAAAAATCTCCAACGCCTCTTCTCCGGAACCGGCACAGGTGACTTCGTACCCCTGCTGCTCCAGGGTCACGCTCAGCCACTCCAAAAGATCTTTTTCGTCATCAACTAGAAGGATTCTTCCCAGGGTCATTCCTCACCTCTATCATTATTAGGGTTCACCGGCATGGTTATTCGAAAACTACTGCCCTTGCCCGGCCGACTGGATACACTGATTTCTCCGCCATGTTCTTTGATTATGCTGGAAGCGATCGCCAACCCGAGGCCCACGCCCCGTTCCTTGCCGCTGCTGGAAAAAGGTTCAAACAGGGTCTGCAGCTGTTCGGATTTCATACCTGCGCCATTATCGATAACCTCGATCACAGCCTCGTTTTTATCTTCCCCCGCTCCCTGTCGAATCACGACTTCCCCCTGCTCGCCGACTGCCTCCAGGGCATTTCTGATTATATTAAATAAAACCTGTTTTATCTGCTGGGAATCGCAATGGACACGAAGTTCCGGCTCCCGATTCTCCCGCAGAATCTCAACACCGGGACGACTCTCCCGACTGTTTTTCAGTAAAATCACAACATCATCTATCAATTCTCCCAGATCGCATTTTTCCAGGTTAAGCCGCCTGGGTTTAACATACTCCAACAGGCCGTTGATTATATGGTTCAACCGGTCGGTCTCTTTCAATACCAGCCCGAACAGTTTTTTTTCGTCTTCCTGAAGTTCCAGTTTCTCTTTCAGGACCTCCACGCAGCCGGAGATCGAGGCCAGAGGGTTTCGAAGTTCATGGGCCGTACTGGCAACAAGCTTTCCAATGGATGAAAGCCGATCCTCGCGGCAAAGCTTTTCTTTCAGCGAAACAACCAGCCTGTCGCGTTTGCGCACCTGTTCGGCAATATAAGCGCTCAGAAACCCGATAGCGCAGATAATCGCGACCTTAAAATAAAGCAGAGAGAAGACATAATCCCCCTCATTGGCCAAAAAGGCGGTTGCTGCCGGCAACGGCAGAATCCGAAAATATTCCGCGATCACGGTTGTCGCGAACAAGGCACTGCCCAGCAGAGCAATGCCCACTCCAAACACCGGAGAGATCAGAATGCTGGCGGTTATACTGGAGAGCGGATAAAGAACGCTGAGGACGGAATCAACTCCGCCGGTGTAATGAATCAGCGCCGTTTCCAGCAGCAGGTCAAGCAGTATCTGGCCATATAACACCCCGATCGCCCGGACCCGGGCCAGCAATAAAAGCAGATACAGGATCGTCAGCAGATACGTTACCGCGATTATAAAATAAACCGACTCCCGCGCTAATCCGAATACCGCGGTATTCACGACCAGGATTATGGTCGCGATCAAGAAACGAAAAAAAATAAGTTTGTAAAAAGAATCCGCAGGAGCGGTATTGTTCACTGGCCTTATCCTATAAGTTCGGTTATCTTGAATATCGGCAAAAACATCGCGACAACGATCGAACCGACGACGATCCCGAGAAAGGCAATGATCAACGGCTCAATAAGACTGGTCAGACCGCTGACCGAAGCGTCGACCTGCTCCTCATAAAAGTCAGCGATCTTGCTGAGCATCTTTTCCAATTCTCCGGATTCCTCTCCCACCGCGATCATCCGGGTAACCATCGGGGGGAAGGCCTCGCTTTTCGCCAGCGGCGAGGAGATACTCTCACCCTCACGGATACCAACACGAGCCTGGTCCACCGCGGTCTCGATGACCGAATTCCCCGCGGTCTTACCCACGATATCAAGCGCCGCCAGAATCGGCACTCCGCTACGGATCAAAGTCGAAAGGGTCCGGGAAAATCGGGCCACGGCGACCTTATGCAACAGCGGTCCGAAAATCGGCAATTTCAGCTTTAACTGATCAAACTTCACATGACCTTTAGGGGTCTGCACCAGTTTCCCGACGACAAACCCGGCCAAGGCCATTATAACAAGCGAATGGACAAAGTAATGCCGGACAACATTGGAAATATTTATCAGGATCTGGGTCGGCATAGGCAACGTACCGCCAAGGGTATTAAATATCTCTTCAAACGTCGGAATAACCTTCAGCAGCAGAACCAGGGTGATCACCAGCGCCATCAGCGAAACCACGGCCGGATAGATCATTGCAGTTTTCACCTTGCGCTGCAGATTGTTATTCTTTTCCAGATATCCGGCCAGCCGGTCCAGAATCTCATCGAGCATTCCGCTCGTTTCCCCAGCCTTTACCATGTTCGCGTACAGCAATGTAAATATCCGGGGATGCTTTTCCAGGGCCGCGGACAGGCTGGATCCGGATTCAACATTACTGCGCACCTGCGCGATCACCTGTCTGAATATCGGACTGTCCATCTGTTCGCTCAGTATATCCAGACTTTGGACAAGAGGGATACCGGCATTGACCATTGTCGCCAGCTGACGGGAAAAAATAACCAGCTCATCAGGTTTTACCTTCTTGTTACTCAATCCCTTAAGGGCTGAATCCCCTCGTACTTTTTTCTGCTCATTGATGGAGATAATCACCAGATTTTTCGGCCGAAGCATATCCATGGCCACCATTTCGTCCCTGGCCTCGATTGACCCGGTTACGCTTTTTCCTTCTTCATTCTTCGCCACATATCCATATAGAGGCATGATCCCCTCCTTGTCTTTGACTCTTATTCACGGGAGGTGATTCTAAGCACTTCTTCAAGCGTAGTCTCACCATCAAGGAATTTCTGAATCCCGGTATCCCTGAGAGTCATCATGTTTTGTTCGGTTATTGCCTGTTTTTTGATCTCGTCACTGGAACAGCGCTTCAGTATCATTTCACGAATACTCGGAGTCACCAGCATAATTTCCAGCATGGCGAATCTTCCGCTGTATCCGGTGTTGGAACACTTTTCGCACCCCCGCCCCCGATAAACCGTAATATCTTCGGCCTTTTTAGTGAGATTAAGCCGGTCAAAAACCGACTGAGGCATGGTATAAGGTTCCCGGCAATTAAAACAGATCCGCCGGGCCAGACGTTGCGCGGCTACAGCGATAACACTGGAGGAGATCAGGAAGGGCTCCACTCCCATATCGATTAGCCGGACTATGGCACCGGCAGCGTCGTTCGTATGAAGCGTACTCAGAAGCAGGGCTCCGGTCAGCGCGGCCTTTATCGCGATATCAGCGGTTTCAAAATCACGGATCTCACCCACCATAAGAATATCCGGATTCTGGCGCAGGATTGAACGCAGGCCCGTAGCAAAGCTCAATCCGATATCCGGCTTGACCTGCACCTGAGTTATTCCCTCCACCTGATACTCCACCGGATCCTCCACGGTAATAATGTTTTTTTCCGGCTGATTAAGAATACTGAGCATGGAATATAAGCTCGTAGACTTACCGCTTCCGGTCGGGCCGGTAATCAGGATCATTCCATACGGACGCTGAACTGAGAGCTGCAGTTTTTCCCGCGCGTCAGGAAGAAAACCCAACCGTTCCAGCCCGATAGACAAATTGGCCTTGTCCAAAGCACGGAGCACGACTTTCTCTCCGAAACTGACAGGCAGCACGGAAACCCGGAAATCAACTTCTTTCTCGTTCAGCCTTACCTTAAACCTTCCATCCTGAGGAACATGACGCTGGGTAATATCCAGATTGGACATGATCTTAAGCCGGGCGATTACCGCGTTCTGGATCTTTTTCGGCAAGACCGCCGCCTCCTGCAGCGCCCCGTCAATCCGATACCGGATCCGGATATCGCGTTCGTAAGGCTCAATGTGAATATCAGACGAACGCTTGATCAGAGCCTCGGCAATAAGCGCGTCGATCATCTTCACGATCGGCGCCTCTTCACTGGAACGAATAACATCTCCGATATCAACCTGTTCCTGCTCGGAGACGACTTTAACGTCTTCAGTAATGTCTTTGAGAAACTCCTTAAACGACTCTTCCTCGGCTGTCTTCTCCTTATGATGATAATAGCGTCCGATTGCCTCGTTAATATCGCTGAATTTAGCAACAACCGGCCGGATATCATAACCGGTCAAGGCTTTTAGATCGTCGATTGCCAAAAGATTGAGAGGATCACTCATCGCGACCAGAAGAGAACTCCCGCGCAGCCCCAAAGCGATCAGATTATAGTGACGCGCGGTGTGTTCAGGAATTATTTTAACGTCTTTTTCCGAGACCTGATACCGACTCAGTTTCACGGCCGGGATCCGCATATGGCGGCATAAACAGCTGATGAGAACATCCTCTTTTATCAGACCCTCTTCGATCAGCACCTGCGGCAATGTCCGGCCACTCTTTCTGACCTGCTCCAGGGCCTGTTTGAGTTTAGGCTCCTCAAGCACCTTGTATTCCAGCAGCAGTTCGTTGAGACGAAGATTTTTTTTCATTATTTCGAATTATTTTCAGTCAGCGGCGGTAAGCCGGGCGACTTCCTCCAAGGTAGTCTCCCCCTTCAGGGCCTTAAGAAGCCCGCTTTCCCGCAGCGTTGTCATCCCCTGCTCCCGGGCCTTACTTTTTATTTCCGCTTCCGAGGCCTTATTCATGATCAGATCCCGAATCTCCGGGGTTACTTCCAATATTTCAAAAATTCCGATCCGGCCGCGAT
>JAGYOO010000100.1 GCA_018399295.1 Candidatus Omnitrophota bacterium
TTTTCATTTTCTCTTTTATAATTATCTGATTGCTTTAGTTTTTCTAATAATTCCTTATAGGTCTTCATGTCCTCGCGCTTAACATAATCCAGCAAACGGCGCCGAGTCGAAACAAGCTGCAGCAGACCTACACGGGAACTGAAATCCTTTTTATGAATTTTCAGGTGTTCGGTCAGACTGTTTATACGATCAGTCAAAAGCGCGATCTGAACATTGGCCGAACCTGTATCGTTTTCATGAGTTCTGAATCCGTTTATTATTTTTTCTTTGCTTTCGGTTTTTGCCACCACTACCACCTCCTTTCTCAAAATTAGCAAAATTATAACATAACAGCGATAAAATGTAAACCCTGAACCAGACTCAGTTCCCGCTGGATTCGAGATACTTCCGGCAGGAATCGCTTGCCAGCGCTCCGTCGGCACAGGCGGTAATCACCTGCCGCAAAAACGTCACCCGGCAATCTCCGGCCGCGAAAATTCCAGGACGGGAAGTGCTCAGATCCGGGCCGGTAACAATATAGCCGGTCGGGTCAAGTTCCAGTAAGCCTTTCAAAAAGCCTGTCTCCGGATGATGGCCGATAAACACAAACACACCGGAGCAACTCACGTCTCTTTCCCTGCCGGCATTGTCGCGAACCCGCACGGATTCGACATTCAGGTTGCCATAGATACCGGTACAGACCGAACTGAGAATAAATCTCACTTTCGGATTTTCACGCGCCCGTTCCTGATAGACTTTGTCCGCCCGCAGGCTGTCCCGACGGTGAATAATCGTAACCCCGGAGCAGAATCGGGCCAGAAACAGCGCCTCTTCCACAGCCGAGTTTCCGCCACCGATAACCACAACCTCTTTCCCCCGGAACAGCGGACCATCGCACACAGCACAATATGAAACGCCTTTTCCGGTGAACACATCTTCTCCCGGGACTTCAATTTTTCGTGGCCGCGAGCCGGTAGCCACAATAAGCGCGGCGGAAACTATTTCCTTATCCGCTGTTCTTATCTTCCACTTCCCATCAGGTACCGGCTCAAGTCCCCGCACCTCGGCAGTCTCCTCAGTAAACCGATACCGCTGAAGCTGCCGGGCAATCTTCCCCGCCAGCTCGATCCCGCTGATACTTTCGCTGAATCCAGGGTAATTCTCCAGGGTATCGATCATGTTCAGATAACCGCCGGGAACCATCCTCTCCAGCAGAAGCACATTAAGCCCGGCCCGTACGGCATACAGACAGGCTGTAAGTCCGGCCGGCCCGGCCCCGATGATCGTCAAGTCGAATTCTGATTTTTTAAACGATTCCATTATTTAAACCGATTCCTCCACTGTCCACCATAAACCCGCGTTCATACTTTTTTCGAATGAACCAGCGATTCCATCAACTCATGACCGTGGGGATATTTAAGCGAACTGTCTGCGGCAGTAATTTCATTGAGTGTGACGTACTTATCCTTCTCTATCCCCTCCCCGCTGACCAGAAAAGTAACCGGATCAGAGGTATGCGTCCGTAAAGCAACCGGCGTCGGATGATCGGCAAGAATCATTACCCGCCAGTGTTTTTTGTCAGAAAACTGATCACGAAAGGCTTTGACTATATATTTATCGAAATTTTCAATCGCCGTTATTTTAGCCCGAATATCTCCATTATGTCCAGCCTCGTCCGGAGCCTCAACATGCACAAAGACAAAATCATTCTTCTGAAGACAGCACAACGCGTGCTCAGCCTTACCCTCGTAATTAGTATCATAGTAACCAGTCGCGCCGGGTACGTTTACCGGACGCAGGCCAATCGACTTACCAATGCCCTTAATGAGATCCACGGCCGAGATTACGCACCCGGAAAGCCCGAACCGCTCGACGAACGAGGGAAGTTCAATATTAACCCCCTGCCCCCAGGGCCAGATCATATTCGCGGGATTTTCCTTGAGATCGATGCGCACCTGATTTATTTCATGCGTACGCAGGATCTCACCGGCTCGCAGCATCAGCTCTACAAGCTTTTTATTATCCCTGGACCGGGGCAGATAACGATCAATGGCCCGCCCCATGATATCATGTGGGGGAACACATTTAAGCTGCAGGTATTCCTGGGGATTCCCCTTGACAACCAGAAGGTGCCGATAACTCACCCCCGGATAAAACCTGAATTCTCCCCATTCCGAAAGACGGTTGTTCAGGACCTTTATTAAAACCCTTGCTTCTTTAGTCGTGATATGACCGGAGCTGTAATCAACCAACTTGTTATTTTCCACTGTGATCAGGTTACAGCGGAAAGCTACTTCATCACGGCCAATCTCGATATCCATATTTATCGCTTCCAGCGGCCCCCGGCCGGCAAAATATATTCGGGGATCGTAACCAAAAATCGCCAGATTGGCAATATCGCTTCCCGGCGTCATCCCTTCGGGAACAAACAGGGCCTGTCCGATCTTCCCCCTTTCCGCGAAGTAATCCATGTTCGGAGTGCGCGCGATCTCCAGCGGCGTGCGTCCGCCCAATTCTTCGAGCGGCTTATCATTCATACCATCAGCAACCAGTACGGCGATTTTTTTCTTTATCATTTTATATCCCCGCGGCCTTAAGCACGGCCTCGACGTTCGGCGCTACTACAGCCGGTTGGTCAACACTTTTTATCGCCCGGTCCGGATCCTTCAATCCGTGACCGGTAAGAACACATACGATATCGATTCCTCCTTTGTCGGAAAAATATCCCTCCCGGCCCAGCTTTAGAATCCCGGCTACCGAAGCTGCTGAAGCCGGCTCCGCGAAAACCCCTTCCCGGCCGGCCAGAAACTTAAAGGCATCCAGAATCTCTTCATCAGTAACCGCCTGAATCTCTCCCTTCGATTCATCCCGGGCCGTCTCGGCGCTTTTCCAGCTGGCAGGATTTCCGATTCGGATCGCCGTTGCGATAGTCTCCGGGTCCGACACCACCGCCTTATTTACGATCGGCGCCGCTCCGGCAGCCTGAAACCCCAGCATCCGCGGCAATCCTTCGGTCTTTCCCGCTCGTTTATATTCGTTAAAACCTTTCCAATAAGCCGTAATGTTGCCGGCGTTTCCCACCGGGATGGCCAGAAAATCCGGCGCGCGACCCAGCTGTTCGCAGACCTCAAACGCCGCGGTCTTTTGCCCCTCAATCCGGTAGGGATTGATAGAATTAACCAGGACCACGGGATAGGTATCAGTAATTTTTACGACCAGTTCGAGCGCGTCATCAAAATTTCCATCGATCGCCAGAACCGTGGCATTGTGGATAAGCGCCTGGGCGAGTTTGCCCATAGCGATTGCGCCACGGGGTATTAACACAATCGATTTCATTCCCGCCCGGCAGGCATACGCCGCTGCCGATGCCGAGGTATTGCCGGTAGAGGCGCACATCACCGCTTTGGCGCCGGTCTCCGCGGCCTTGGATATGGCCATAGTCATTCCCCGGTCTTTAAAAGATCCGGTTGGATTCAGCCCCTCGTATTTCAGAAATACCCGCACCTGCTTTCCCAACTCTAAACTAAGCGCAGGCGCCGGCAGCAGCGGGGTATGTCCTTCATGCAGAGTCACCAGCGGTGTCTGCGCGGTTACCGGCAAAAATTCACGATATCTGTGTATTAATCCTTTGTATTCAGCTGTCATTGAAATCCCCGAAATCCTCGATCCTTATCGCTACCGGAACAGAATTTATCACCGGCAGCCGGTTAACCTCATACAGCGCCTTACGCAACGACTTTTCGCTGGCAAGATGGGTCATCATTATTATGGGCACGGCCTTGCCCTGCCGCCGTCCCTTCTGAGATACGCTGCGGATACTGATTCTGTGATTTCCAAGAACCTGGGCGACCTCAGCCAGGACACCGGGCTTATCGACAGCGTTTAGACGAATATAATAACGGGTAAATATATCCGCGATCTTTTTCACTGGTTTAGCCTTTCCCAGCGTTTCAAAATCATTTCGCGGAGATATCGGATTCATCCCCCCAATGGCCAGAATATCGGAGACAACGGCCTCAGCCGTTGGAGACTCTCCGGCCCCGGGCCCGTAAAGAAGCAGATCACCGACAAGATCACTATTCACGTAAAACGCATTGAACACTCCGTCAATTCCGGCCAGAAGATGGGACTTAGGCACCAGTGTCGGATGAACCCGTACGTCCAGCTCCTTACCAAGATCCCGGGCAATTGCCAAAAGCTTAATCCGGAACCCGAATTTATCCGCGTTTTGGATATCCAAAAGATCAATGTTCTTTATGCCTTCGACATGAATGCTTTTCAGATTAATGTTCTGCCGAAAACAGAGTCGGGTAAGGAGCGCCAATTTATGCGCGGAATCGATTCCGTTGACATCAAGTTCGGGATTTCTTTCCGCGTAACCGGATTTCCGGGCCCGGTGAAGGGCATCCCGAAAAGAACAGCATTCTCTGGACATCTCGGAAAGAATAAAATTGGAAGTGCCGTTTACAATGCCGAAAAGATGCCGAATATTGTCAGGCGAAAGACTTTCTCTGATGGTCCGGATAATCGGAACCGCGCCACCAACGCTTGCCTCGAACATCACGGTCTTGCCCGCCCTCCGCGCCGCCTTGAAAATCTCATCCCCGCATTCGGCAAGCAGAGCCTTATTCGCGGTTACCACATGCTTACCATTGGCCAGAGCCCTTAAGATGAATTCTCTCGCGCTGGTTCGACCCCCGATCAATTCAATCACTACCTGAATTTCCGGATCGTCGAGAACCTCAGCGACATCCGCGGTCAGGATTCCCGGTCGCAGTTTTACCGGCCTGACCCGTTTCAGGTCATTATCACATACCTTTTTAAGTCTCAGCCTGATCCCGGTCTTTTCTTCCAGTTGAGCGGCGCGGCGGGTAAGAATCTTTATCACGCCCGTTCCGATCGTACCGAAACCGAGAATTCCTATTTTTAATTCCCTCATGATCCTTTTTTTTCCGGGCAGATACGAATACGGTTGGACATTGCGGCACAAGAGCAGAGGGTCTGTTCCATGACCTTAAGATCCATTCGTTTTGCTTTGGTTATTTTCACTCCCACTTCATACAGCTCCGGCTGAATCTCTGACTTTTTATCCCGCACGACTTCCGCGCAAAACCGGACCGGTTTTTGGCCCTGAGGCATCCGCAGCATTGTGAATAGACCGGTACCCTTCCCAACAGGGTTTTCGGAAGCAAAGCATAGTCCGTTGGAGCTGAGGTCATGCGTCAGGGAAGATTGACGGTTTTTATTATCCGACCAGTATTCAATAATAAAGTTAGCCTTGACTCTGGTCCGGCCACGTCTTTCCTGTGTTTTTTCCGTGGCAGTTTTTTTAGTTCTACCCATGCTAATCACCCTTTAAGAGAAAATGGTCGGGGCGGTCAGACTTGAACTGACGACCTTCTGAACCCCATTCAGACGCGCTAGCCAAACTGCGCCACGCCCCGACAGTGTTAACTGAAACATAAAGCATAGGTTACACGAAAAAACGCTAAATTACAAGAGAATTTCACCTAAAAACCCTGTTGCACGCGGAAACCTTAACCGCTTCCAGCTGAAGTTTAATGATTATCCTTCACGACCAACTTACGTAACCCGAATAATGCTAATAAATAAGGCTTATTTCTCTTTCTTCCTGGACCTAAGCATCAGACTATCAACCGCCTTACGCGGATCACGGTTTTTAAACAAAATCTTAAAGACCTCAGCGGTAATCGGCATTTCTATCCTGCGGGCTACTGCTATTCGGAGCGCGGAACGGGTTGTCTCCACCCCCTCAACAACCATTTCGCTATTCAGAAGAAGTTCAGTCAGTCTCTCTCCCCGGGCAAGCTGTTCACCCAGTTTCCGATTCCGGCTGCGGGGACTGAAGCAGGTGGTAACCAGATCTCCGACCCCGGATAATCCGCTGAAGGTCACGCGTCTGGCCCGCAATGATGTTCCCAGC
>JAGYOO010000101.1 GCA_018399295.1 Candidatus Omnitrophota bacterium
GCGTCTTCCGGCTGATTGGGATCGGGTCTCGTTTTCCATCCGGTTAAAAAACACGCGGTTGAATCTGAAAGTCGGAAATGAAGAGGTGAAAGTAAGGATGCTTCCGGCCAAAAAAATTAAAACAACTGTGAAAGTGAGAGTATATGAAAATACCGAAGAAATCCGCAGTGAAAAGACCTATACTTTCCGGAGAAAGCCCGAGGTCTCCCGGGAATACTACTATTAATGGATCTTCACGGAAATTAAATATTCTGCATATCCATTGGGGTTTTCCTCCGACCATCGGAGGAGTTGAGACCCACTTGACTATAATCCTTCCCGAGATGCGGCGGAGGGGGCATCAAGTAAGTCTGCTGACCGGATCGAATGAAAGTAGTAGAACCCGCTACAGCTATGAAGGAGTGCAGATAAACCGCTCGCCGCTTCTGGATCTTAATTGGCTGTATGACCGGGGCCTGGACGGATTGGAGCAGGATATCCGGAGGTATTTCAGCCGGCATCTGGATGAGATCAGGCCGGAGGTAATTCACGCGCATAATTTTCACTATTTCAGCCGGCCGCACGCCTATATCCTGACCGCCGAGGCCCGAAAAAGGAATATACCGGTTATTCTTACGGCGCACAATGTCTGGGATGATTCTTTGTTTCTGGAGTTGACCCACGATATACTCTGGGATCACATCATCGCGGTAAGTCATTTCATTAAACGGGAATTTATCGGAGTAGGGATCGACGACAGGCGGATCAGGGTGATCCATCACGGCGTGGATCAGACCCGTTTCAACCGGCCTGCTGACGGAATCCTGATCCAGTATCCCCGCCTGAAGGACCGTAAGATAGTTTTTCATCCGGCGCGAATGGGTCTGGCCAAGGGATGTGACGTGAGCATTAAGGCGGTGAACCTTCTGAAAGAACGGTATCCGGACATAATCCTGATCCTGGCCGGATCAAAAAACATAATCGATTGGGGCGCAACTCAGCAGAAAGACATCGCGTACATGGTAAATCTGATAAAGTACTTCGGGATGGAAGATAACTGCCTGATCGATTTTTTCCCTTTGGAGACCATGTACTTGTTATATTCGATCTGTGATATCTGCGTTTACCCTTCCAGTGTATCGGAACCGTTTGGCCTGGCAATGCTGGAGGCCATGGCCAGCGCGAAACCCATAATCGTGACCAAAGTCGGCGGGATGAGCGAGATAATCAGCAACGGGATTAACGGATATCTGATCCCGGCGCATGATTGCGAGGCTTTGGCCGAAAAGATCCGCCTGCTGTTGGAGGATGGACGGCTCCGGCGGAGATTGGGGTATACGGGACAAAGAATGATCGAGGCAATGTATACGCGGGAACGTGTGGCTGAAGAAAATATCGAACTTTATCGGGAAACGATCAGCCGGATAAAACGCGAAGGCAACCGCGGGAAAACCGGGAAAGGAGAGTTGCGGCATGAAAGAACAGCTGGAATTAAGTCCGGAGGAGTTGAAGCGCTCGGCAGTCGACTTGCCGCTTGAATTCGAGACTACGGATGATCTTTCTCAGAACGGTCGGGTGATCGGTCAGGAACGGGCCCTGCGGGCGATAGATTTCGGGCTGCATATTTTTGAAGACGGATATAATCTCTATATTTCGGGGATGCCGGGAACCGGCCGTTCAACTACAGTCATGCAACTGATCGAGAAAGCCGCGATTGATCGTCCGACTCCGCCGGATATTTGCTATCTTTTTAATTTTTCCAATAATGACGAACCTCGGTCCTTACTGATGCCGGCGGGCAAAGGGTGTGAATTTCACCGGGACATGGAGGACTTCATAAAGGATCTGGAAAGCGAGATCAAAAAGGCCTTTCACAGCGATGACTATGAAAAGCACAAAAAACAGATAATGGAGAGTCTTAACCGGAAGGAAGAAGATTCCAATCAGGAACTGCAGGGGTTTGCCGAACAGAAAGGCCTTTCTCTCCAGCAGACTCTTACCGGACTTGTCATTGTTCCGCAGGTGGACGGGGAGCCTGTTGACGACCAGAAGTTTGAGAAGCTTCCATCGGAGCAGAAAGAACGGATCCGGAATGACCGGCAGGAGGTTTATAAAAAACTGTATGATATCTCGCGCCGGATGCGGTTGGAGCAGCGGACGGCCAGAAAACGCTTAAAAAAGTTGGATGAGCAGGTCGCGTTGAACGCGATTGGTGGACTGATTGACGAGCTTAGAAAAAAGTACGGAGAGTATGATGATATCAATCGCTATCTTGATGACATAAAGAGTGATGTTCTCAAGGAACTGGACCTGTTTAAGAAAGAACAGAAAGAGGATCAGCTGGCGATATTCGGAGGGCCGAAGAAGGACAAACAGGATATTCTGAATAAATACCGGGTGAACGTTCTTGTTGATAATGGAAAGACAAAAGGAGCTCCTGTTATTACTGAGCATAATCCCACTTATTACAACATAACCGGATACGTTGAGTATCAGGCTCGGTTCGGTCTGCTGATAACTGATTTTACAATGATAAAACCCGGGGCGGTTCATAAAGCCAGCGGCGGCTTTCTGGTTGTCGAGGCCAATCAGATCCTGAGAGATTACTTTGCCTGGGACTCGCTGAAAAAGATGATCCGGTACCGGAACGCGAAGATCGAGAATCTGGCCCAGAAGTATGGATACGCTCCCACTACCGGTATTAAACCCCAGCCCGTGCCCGTAGATCTGAAGGTGGTTATGATCGGGAATCCTTATATTTATCAGTTACTTTATGTGCTGGATGAAGACTTTCGAAAGCTGTTTAAGGTCAAGGTTGATTTTGACACGATCTTTAATCGGTCGGATGAGATTAACATCGAATACGCGCATTTCGTCGCGCGCAAGGCGCGGGAAGGGAAGATGCTGCCGTTTACCCGCCCCGCGCTTTTGGAGATAATTGAGTATGGATCCCGTTTGGCGGAGCACAAGCATAAGGTTTCGGCCCGGTTTCTGGATATTCTGGATGTGATTAAGGAGGCGGATTTCTGGGCGAAGCGGGATGAACAGGCGCGGGTCGGTCCGGAGTATGTTAAAAAGGCTTTGGAGGAAAAACATTACCGGTCGAACATGATCCAGGATCATGTTCGCGATCTGATCAGTGAAGGAACTATATTTATTGACAGGGAGCCGACAATCGGCCAGGTTACCGGGCTGTCGATAATCGATCTCGGTGATTACCGGTTCGGTCGGCCTTCCCGCTTAACCGTAAAAACTTTTTTTGGGAAAGCGGGGGTGGTCAATATCGAACGCGAGACCAATATGAGTGGTCCGATTCATTCTAAAGGGGTATTGATTCTTAGCGGATATCTGGGCTGGAAGTTTGCTCAGGATAAACCCCTGGCTCTTTCAGCGGGGATAGTGTTTGAGCAGAATTATTCTGGAGTGGACGGGGACAGCGCTTCCAGCGCTGAACTTTACGCTCTTCTCTCTGATCTGGCCGAACTTCCGCTGCGTCAGGATGTGGCCGTGACAGGTTCCGTGGATCAGCGGGGACAGGTTCAGCCGATCGGGGGCGTGAACGATAAGATCGAGGGGTATTTTTTGGTCTGCAAGACCCTTGGGCTTACCGGAAAGCAGGGTGTTATCATTCCCGAGGCAAACATTAAAAATCTCATGCTCAAAGAAGAAGTGATAAACGCGGTAAGAGAGGGGATGTTTCATATCTATCCGGTTAAAACGATTGAACAGGGGATTGAGATATTGACCGGAAAACCGGCGGGAACTCTTCTTTCCGGAGGGGGGTATACCTCGGATACGGTTTATCAGCTTGTAGACCGGAAACTTTCCCGGTTTTCCCGGCTGGCAGCGGAGTTTGGCCGCGGAACCATAAGTCCTCCAAAACAGGAAGAACATCCGGTGTATGCCGTTCACTCGGATCGCTGTTAATTGACCGGTTCATCGGAGACCGAAGTCCGGACGCGATCAGCCGCGTCCGGATTTCTTTAATAAAAGGCGTGATTATGAGAGATCAATGGTCCGGAAGAATATCCGGCACAGCCGTCTGGCTTTTGCTGCTGCTTACCGGCGGGCTTTCCGTGATTTTTTTTAATACCGTCGATTTTACCCCCGAGGTTGGTCCGGATTTCTTTTTTTCCGTGGAAAGTTCTCGCTTGCAGGAAGAAAAAGAAATCGAAGAAAGCTTTTCTCCCCCCGGAGCTCAAATATTTATCGCCGTGGCCGGAGACATCAGATCAACTGATTTTCAAAATCGGTTCGCTCTATTGACCGGATCAATCGCCCAGATCCCGGGGATCGAGGCGGTAAAGGCCCCTGGAACCGGTGCTCCCCGGCTGGAACAGGTATTAAAAAGCCCATTCTGGAGCCGACTGCTCATCCTGGGAAAAAATGAGGCCCTGAACATTATCGTATTTGTCGATGAACAGGCCCCGATTTCCAATATCGTCGATAAGCTGGAGCAGGCCATGGATCTGTTTGAGGGTTCGGGATTCCGGGCTGAAGTAACCGGAGTGCCTTATGTGGTGGAGATTATAAAGCGTAACCTCACGCGTGATTTTCGCGTGTTCAGTCTTCTGGCGCTGGGTCTGTTCGGAATCATGATTTTGGTGGTATTCCGCTCCTTTTACATTCTGCTGGGAACCCTGATTAGCTGCGTCGATGCCAGCATGATCTCACTGATCCTGACCCAGGCCGCGGGGATCGAGATCGGACTGCTGACCGTGAACATTGCCACGATTATCTTTATCGTAACCCTTTCCCATATTATCTTTATCACCTTTAACTGGACCGAGATCAGACGGGCGGACGGGACTGCCCCGGCGGTGGGAAAGGCCTGGCAAATGACCGTTGTGCCGTCTTTCTGGAGCATGCTTACCACTGTGCTTGGTTTCGGGAGCCTGCTGTTTGTTTCAGCTAAGCCTTTGCGGCAACTGGGATATTCCGGAATCACCGGGACTCTTACCGCTCTGCTAGTGGCGTATACCGTGTTTCCGGTATTTCTTAAACGGAAAGAGCTTGTAAGCCGGCGCTCGGTTCTTCCGCCGCCTTACAGAGGTAACTGGCTGGAATCAGCGGTCTTCCCCACCGTGACCGGGCTGCTTTTGCTGACAGCATTTTTGTCTACCGGCCTGTGGGATCTTAACCGTGATCCGAGTCTGTTACTGTATTTTCAGAAAGACCGGCCTCTGCGCGATGGCCTGGAATTCGCTGATCAGCTGGGAGGCAGCAGCCCGTTGAATCTGGTGATAAGCAATCAATCGGGCCGATCTCTTAGTACGACTGAAAGCTATGAACGGATGTGGAAACTGCAGAATGATCTGGAAAACATGCGGTATACAGGCGGAATTATATCTCTGCCTGTTCTTATGCGTGAGGCCCGCCGGCCTCTGCTTTCATTTTTGTTCAGCTGGGAGACGCTTTTAAAATGGATGGAAAGCGAACGCTATGAAAGAATTGCCAAAAGTTTTATAAGCCCGGACCGGCAATCGGGATTGTTTGTGATCAGAATGCGGGAAACCGCCCGGGACATATCGCGGACCGGGGTGATCAGCAGGATTAAAAATGCCGTAAGAAAAAACGGATTCAAGACTGAATTGATCGGAGGGATCTACCTCCTTCAGGCGGAGCTTTCGGCCCAGGTTATTTCCAGTCTTATCTTCGGCCTGCAGCGGCTGATAGCGTTTTTTTTGATTATAGCTCTGGCCGCCTCAGTATCACTGCTTGTTTCCCTGAACACGGTATTGGCCCTGGCGGTGGTTCCGATCTGTATGGTCGGGATGTTCGGCATCTTTAATGTGCCGCTGGATATCATCTCCGCGCCGGCGCCGAATGTCGCGATCGCGATGGGAATAGACGGGATGATCCATCTGGTGATAAAGGTCCGCCGCATCAGTCGGCAAGGGGTCCCGGTTAAGGAGGCCTGGAAAGAAGGC
>JAGYOO010000102.1 GCA_018399295.1 Candidatus Omnitrophota bacterium
TCGATCCGAAAACGAAACTGATCGCCGCCGGCGGCGGCAACGAATGGAACCAGGCCTGGCGCGGGCCCCTGCGCGGGGCAATGGACTGGCTGCGCGACAGCCTTATCGAGGTATTCGAAGATCAGGCTACTGATCTACTGCGAGATCCCTGGAAGGCCCGGGACGCTTATATTCAGGTTATCCTCAACCGGCATGATGAATCCGTCAGCAATTTTTTAAAAACTCACACGCGAAAAGAACTTTCACCAATAGAAAAGGTAAAGGTTCTTAAACTTCTGGAGATGCAGCGGCACGCGATGCTGATGTTTACCAGCTGTGGCTGGTTCTTTGATGAGATATCGGGGATTGAGACAGTACAGATCATGGAATATGCCGGCCGGAGTATCCAGCTCGCCCGGGAGGTCAGCGGGATCGATCTTGAGCCAGCCTATATCGAACTTCTGAAACGGGCTCCCAGCAATATCCCGGAGATGAAAAACGGGGGAAAGATTTATGAGCAGTATGTCCGCTCGGCAATATTGGATCTGCCCCGCGTGGCTGCTCATTATGCCATCTCCAGTCTGTTTGAGGAATATCCGAAAAAAACCCGCTTGTATTCTTATAGCGCCGAAAGTATCAGTTATGACCGGGTTGAGGCAGGGAAACAGAAGATGGTTACCGGAAAGGCCCGGGTCCGGTCGTTTGTTACCTGCGAAGAAGAGGTTTTGAGCTTTGTCGCTTTGCATCTGGGGGGACATAATCTGTTTGGCGGTATCCGCCGCTTTGAAAAAGAAGAGGAATTTATCCGGATGAGACAGGAGATGGAGGAGACCTTCAACCGGAATGACCTGTCAGCGATTATGCATAACCTGGATCACCACTTTAACGATCACAATTATTCTCTCTGGCACTTATTCAAGGACGAACAGCGCAAGATATTCAACCAGATCCTGGGGCAGACTCTGAGGGATATTGAAAGCTCGTTTCGGCAGATTAATCAGAATCATTACCCGGTGATGAAGGTGATGAAGGATATGGGGATTCCCCGGCCCAAAGTCTTTACCAGTACCTTTCAGGTCATGTTTGACGCTGATCTTAAACGGGAGCTGGAAAACGAACGGCTGGACATGGAGGTCTTGCGTGTCTTGGTTAAACGAATGCAGGAATGGCAGTTGACCCCGGATCGGACTACGCTCAGTTTTGTCGCCTCCAACCGTATTAACTGGATGATGAAAAAATTTTTCAGTAATCATGAAGATCCGTTTCTTTTGAAAAAGATAACCGGTCTGATCCAGATTCTGGATCCGCTTCAGCTGCAGTTGAATCTGTGGGAGGCACAGAACCTCTATTTCAATCTCAGCCAACAGGTTTATCGGGATATGAAGGTCCGGGAGGAACAGGGGGATCAGAAGGCTGAAGGGTGGCTGGAATGGTTTAGCCGGCTGAGTGAATATCTGAAAGTGCGGATAAAATGAGAATCCCTCGTTCGACTTACCGCCTGCAGTTTAATCCTGAATTCGGATTCGCCGCCTGCCGGCAGATTTTGCCTTATCTGAAAAAAAGCGGTATTACCGACTTGTACGCTTCGCCGCTGTTTGAATCCCGCCGGGGCAGTTTGCATGGATACGATATTACCGATTCGAATAAGGTTAATCCTCAATTGGGAACCGAAGAAGAACTGATAGAGTTGCTGAAGGATGTCCGGGCGCAGGGGATGGGGTGGACACAGGATATAGTGCCGAATCACATGGCCTATGATCCGTCCAATACCATGTTGATGGATGTCCTGGAAAAAGGCGCGCATTCGGAATTCTTTCGTTTTTTTGACGTAGATTGGCGCCATCCTGATCATGGGCTGAGGGGAAGATTGCTGGCGCCTTTTCTGGGCCGGTTCTACGCCGAATGCCTTGAGGATCGGGAGATCCGGCTGAATTATGATCAGGCCGGACTGAGTATTAATTATTACGACTGGCGATTTCCCGTGCGTCCGGAGTCCTACCTTACCGTGTTTACTTATGATATCAGCCGCTTGGAGAAAAAACTGGGCAAGGATGATTCCGAGCTTATGAAGTTTCTCGGGTATGTCTACAGCCTGAAAATCCCGGAAAATCCAACGGCTGACCATCACGAGCAGCTGGCTTTTGCCAGGGAGATGATTTACCGGACATATAATGAAAATCCAACGGTGCGGGAGTTTATCGATGAAAACATCAGGATGTTTAATTGTGAGTCTGAGTCTTCAACAGGTTGTGAAGTCCTGGATTCTCTACTCGAGGAGCAGAAGTACCGCCTTTCATTCTGGAAGGTGGCGACGGAAGAGATAAATTACCGGCGGTTTTTTAATATTAATGAACTTATCTGTCTGAGGCAGGAAGATCCGGAGGTGTTCGCGTCCACTCATCGGATGATAGACCGGCTTGTTAAACAGGGCGTCACCGGCCTGAGGGTGGACCACATTGACGGGCTGTTTGACCCGAAACAATATCTTAATCGTCTGCGCGAGCTGGCGCCGGAGACCTGGCTGCTGGTGGAAAAAATCCTGATGCCCAAAGAGGAGTTGCCTTCAGATTGGCCGGTTTCCGGGAGTACGGGCTATGATTTTCTCGGCTACGTGAACGGCATTTTCGTTCGCCGAAGGAATCAGCGGAAGTTTAACCGGATATACAGTAAGTTTACCGGTAACCGCAAAGAATTTTTGGAGATAGTCGCGGAAAAAAAGAGGCTGATCATCGGTAAGCACATGGCTGGAAATATCGATAATCTGGCCCGGTTTATGAGAGAGATCGCTGGTCGCTACCTCTACGGCCGCGATCTTACCCTGTACGGACTGAAGCGGGCGCTGGTGGAGGTGCTGGCCATGTTTCCGGTCTACCGGACATACGTGAGCAAAGCTGATTTCCGCGAGGCGGACCGGGAATATATCCGCCAGGCGGTAAGCCGGGCCCGTCAGAGCAGTCCGGGTTTGTTTTATGAGCTGACGTTTATCGAAAAATTTCTGCTTTTGGAAGACTCCCGCATGAACGAAGAGGATAAGAAACGCCTGCTTGAGTTTGTGATGCGATTTCAGCAGATCAGCGGTCCGCTGATGGCCAAGGGTTTTGAAGATACTTTGTTCTATGTTTATAACCGTTTTATCTCGCTCAACGAAGTCGGAAGCAGCCCGGATAGGTTCGGGATCTATCTTAATGATTTCCACAACTTCAACCGCCGCCGCCTGCGTCGCTGGCCGAATGCACTGAACGCGTTGACGACACATGACACCAAACGGGGAGAAGATGCGCGGGCCCGGCTTAACGTTCTTTCCGAAATGCCGGAAGAATGGGATTACCAACTCAAACAGTGGCACCGGATGAACCGGCGGCATAAGACGCAGCTGGATTCGGTGCTGGCCCCTGATAAAAACGATGAATACTATTTTTATCAGACTCTGATCGGTTCAATGCCGTTTAATCGGGACGAATTTCCCGCGTTCAAGGAAAGACTGAAGCCGAATCTGATAAAAGCCGTGCGGGAAGCCAAGGTTTACACTGCCTGGCTTAAACCGGATAATGACTATGAACAGGCTTATCTTGATTTCTGCGAGCGGTCACTGGATTCCGCAGGTTCCAACGCGTTCCTGGAAAGCCTTTTTTCCTTTCAGGAAAAAGTCGAATTCTATGCGGTGTTCAATTCCCTCTCGCAGACTCTTATTAAAATAACCGCTCCCGGTGTGCCAGATTTTTATCAGGGCAGCGAACTTTGGAACCTGAGTATGGTGGACCCGGACAATCGCCGGACGGTAGATTTCGCGCTGCGGGAGAAGTATCTCGCTGAGATCGAGACTAAAGAAGATGACCCAGTTGCCGCTGGGCAGGAGTTTCTAAGCGCGCCGAATGATGGAAAAGTTAAGTTATTCCTTATCCGGCAGGCCCTGAATGCCAGGAACAGTAATGTCGAACTGTTCCAGACCGGAGCGTACAAGGCGTTGGAGGTTAAGGGGAAGTTCCGGGAGAACATAGTCGCTTTTGTCCGGTTTACGAAAACGTCAGCAGCTCTGATAGTCGTGCCGAGGTTTATCAGTTATCTGGTCCAGCCGGGGACCTTTCCTTTGGGTAGAGATATCTGGCAGGATACGGAGCTTGTTCTGCCGGAATCGGAATGTTTGTTCCATAATATCCTGACTGGAAAAAGTCTGAGCGCGGGAAGAGAGATCGCGGTGGGGGAGATCTTAAGTGATTTTCCCGCGGCATTATTAATCGGAGGTAGATCATGAAAGAACGGGGTAGCGGATTACTGGCGCATATCACATCGCTGCCGTCGCCTTACGGCATTGGTGATTTCGGCGGCGGGGCATATCGATTTGTTGATTTTTTAAATCAGACCGGACAAAGTTATTGGCAGGTCCTGCCCCTTAATCCGACCGGCCTGGCGCATGGGAACTCTCCTTACAGCAGTGTGTCAGCCTTTGCAGTTAATGTGCTTCTCATAAGTCCAGAACTGCTGATAAAAGAGGAGTTGCTGACTGAAGAGGAGGCCGGCCGGGCGAAAATGGAGGCCGGCCGTGTGGATTACGAACGCGTGGTGGAAAGTAAACTGTCTCTTTTAGAGAAGGCCTGCTCCCGCTTTAGTTCCCGTCGCAAGCTTAAAACCGGGTATAGCCGGTTTTGTGAAGAAGAGGCCGGATGGCTGGATGATTACGCGCTGTTTGTCGCGTTAAAAGAAAAATTTGAACTGAAGCCCTGGAATGAATGGCCGCAAGCGGCCCGGGATCGGGAGCCAACGGAATTGGAAAAACTGCGTTCCGAACTGGCCGAACGGATCGAAAAAGAAAAGGTGTTTCAGTTTCTGGCTGTTAAGCAGTGGATGGAACTGAAACAGTATTGTAATCAAAAAGGGATCCAGATACTGGGAGATATCCCCATATACGTGACCTATGACAGTGTTGACGTCTGGACAAGTCCGGAGCTGTTCAAGCTGGATAAAGACAAACGGCCGCGATTCCTCGCCGGGGTGCCTCCGGATTACTTCAGTAAGACCGGGCAGTTATGGGGCAACCCGGTTTATAACTGGCAGGTGTTGAAAAAACAGGGATACGAGTGGTGGCTGCGCCGGTTGGAATATAATCTTAAGTTGTTTAACCTTGTCCGGGTTGATCACTTTCGGGGTTTTGTCGGTTACTGGGAAGTCCCTTATGGAGAAGAGACCGCGATCAATGGCCGCTGGGAAAAGACACCGGCGTATGATTTTTTTCAGAAAGTGACTGAACGGTTCCCGGAGCTTCCGATTATTGCCGAAGACCTTGGGATTATTACCGAGGACGTCAAGGAAGTGATGAAACATTTCGGGTTCGCGGGGATGAAGGTTCTGATGTTCGCTTTCAGCGAGGAAAAACCGGACCATCCTTATCTGCCGCATAATTATATCCACAACTGCCTGGCTTACACCGGGACCCATGATAATAATACCGCTTTAGGCTGGTTTGAAGAAGAGGCCGGCGAGCCGGAGCGGGAGCGGCTGGCTGAATATGTTGGACATGATCTTATCCGCCGGGAAATCCATTGGACCCTGATAAGAACCGTAATGCGGTCGGTGGCTGATATGGTGATCTTTCCTCTGCAGGATGTCCTCGGCCTGCCGGCCGAGCACAGGATGAATGTGCCCGGCACGGGAGAGGGAAACTGGTCCTGGCGGTTCCAGCCGGAACAGCTGACCCAGGAGGTGTCGGATACCTTAGGACGGATGACGTATGTTTACGGAAGGATTCCGGAAAAGGAGTAAGGAAAAAGATTCTTGTTTACGATTAACCAGTTCAGGGGGCTCTAACAGCCCCCTGAATTGTTTGCTTATTCGAGGCTGATTGATTTCAGGGCCTTCCCGTGGTTGTATTTATTTTTAAGAACTCCAGGTAAGCAGGGGGCTTTTCCC
>JAGYOO010000103.1 GCA_018399295.1 Candidatus Omnitrophota bacterium
CATCGCAGCGATGAAAATTGTGCCTGTCGCAAGCCGCGCACTGGTCTGCTGGAGCAGGCAATGGCCGGCAGAGAGGTTGAGCGTAAAAACTCATTCATGATCGGGGACAGTGAAAAAGATATCGCGGCCGGCCAAAGCATGGGCCTGCGCACGATGCTTGTCTTTTCCGGCAAAACAAAACCCGGTCAGGAGAAAAGTTTTTCGGTCCAGCCGGATTTTATTGTCAAGGATCTGGCGGAAGCGGCGGAGTTGATCCAGAGTCAGGGATCCGGCGCAAGGCGGTAACTTCTTTGAGAGTGAAAGGCGGATATTATGTCCGGCTTTATTAATTCTTTTTTCGTCAGTTTGGTTGCGCTTTTTATTGTTACCGATGCCGTAGGACTGCTGCCGTTGCTTATTTCTTTGACCGACGGATTTGCGCCTCTGGAGCGAAAACGGGTTGTGCGCGGTTCGGTGCTGACCGCGTTGCTGATCGCGGTATTTTTTCTTCTGCTGGGAAGGTCGATCTTCTGGGTTATGGGGATCAGCATGGCTGATTTTCAGATAGCCGGAGGAATTCTGTTGCTGATCTTCTCGATCCAGATGCTGCTTACCGGAAATCGTCCGGTTCAGCGGCCGGTGTCGGAAGATATCAGCTTTTTCCCTTTGGGTACGCCATTGCTGTCCGGACCGGCGGTATTGACCACACTGCTGATACTGCTTGACAGTCACGGCTGGATTATAACCCTGCTGGCTTTTGTGGTGAACATGGTGCTGGTATTTTTGATTTTTGATAATTCCTGGCGGGTATTGAAGGTTTTCGGCCGGAACGGAATCAAGGCGTTTTCCAAACTGGTGGATATCCTGCTCTGCGCTTTCGCGGTTACCCTCATCCGGCGGGGGTTGCAGGGGTTAATGGGATAAGGCCGTCAGTTAATTATGGATATTTAAACGAAGTTGTGTTATAAATCTTGTTAAAAAAGTGAGCGGTATGACTAAAAAAAGAATTGTTTTAAGGTTTCCCAACGATCTGCTGGAAAAACCGGTTACATATCATCTTATTCGGGATTTCGATCTTGTGGTGAATATTTTGAAGGCAAAGATCACTCCCCGGGAAGAGGGATTGCTGGTTCTAGCGATCGAAGGAGAACGCAAGAACGTAGAGGCCGGGCTCGAGTATCTGAAGAATATCGGAGTGCAGACTCAGCCGCTGATTGAAGATATTAACTGGGACTCGACTCGGTGTACGCACTGTACCGCCTGTGTAACCGTTTGTCCCACAAACGCGTTTAGGATCGATCGCAATACAATGCGGGTTGAATTTGACCGGAACAAATGTATTGCCTGCGGCCTGTGTGTCGATATCTGTCCTTATCACGCGCTGGAAATAATAGTCTGAATGAGATGATTAGAAAAGCGACCGTTAAAGACGCGGGAAGAATCCAGGAGCTTGTGAAAAAGGCGTCAGAAGAAACCAGTGTGCTGCCTCGTTCACTGAACAGTATCTATGAGTGTGTCCGCGATTTCGTTGTTTTCGAAGAAAATGGTATGGTTGTGGCCTGTTGCGCGCTTCATGTTACCTGGGAAGATCTGGCTGAGATTCGTTCTCTGGTAGTTAGCCCGGAAAAACGGGGTAGCGGTATCGGTTTGCGGCTGATCGATTTTTGTCTGGAGGAGGCCCGGCAGGGACTGGGTGTGAACCGCGTCTTTTTGCTTACCGGAAAGCCGGATTATTTTCAAAAGCTGGGGTTCCACCTGGTGGATAAGGCAACCCTGCCGCACAAGATCTGGACCGACTGTATTCAATGTGTTTACTTTCCGAACTGCTGTGAAGAGGCGATGTTAAAGGAGATATAGGCATGGGGAAAACTGTAACTGAAAAGATTCTCGGCCGTCATGTCAAAGGAGGCAAGGTAAGTCAGGATGACTTTATCTTCTGCCGGATCGACATGGCTCTGGGAAATGACATTACCGCGCCGATCGCGATCTCTGAGTTTGAGAAGGCCGGATTCCGCAAGATCTTTCACCGGGATAAGATCGCGCTTATTCCCGATCATTTTACTCCGGCCAAAGATATTCGCAGCGCGGAGCAGGTTAAGATTCTGCGGGACTTTGCCCGCAGGTATAAAATCCGCCATTATTATGAGATCGGCCGGATGGGCATTGAACACGCCCTGCTTCCGGAGCTGGGCCTGGTCGGGCCCGGTGACGTAGTCATTGGTGCGGATTCCCATACCTGCACCTACGGCGCGCTGGGGGCCTTTTCCACGGGCGTGGGATCCACGGATCTGGCCGCCGGCTGGGCTACGGGTCACTGCTGGTTCCGGGTGCCTAAAACCCTGAAGTTCGTGTTCAGCGGCAAAAGAAACCGCTGGGTCACGGGGAAAGATCTTATCCTGTATACTATCGGGCAGATCGGAGTCGACGGAGCACTTTACCGGGCCATGGAGTTTACCGGGCCGGTTATTCGCAAGCTTCCGATTGATGACCGGTTTTCCATGTCGAATATGGCGATTGAGGCCGGGGGAAAATCCGGGATCATCGAGCCGGATGAGATCACCTGGGAATATGTGCGCGAACATCAGCCGGAACAGGGGGTAAGGAAGATCGAGGCAAACGCCGAATACCTGAAAAGCGATTCGGACGCGGAGTATGAAAAAGTGTATGAATTCAATATCTCCGGCCTGGAACCCGTGGTTGCTTTGCCGTCGCTGCCCAGCAATGTTCAGCCGGTAAGTAAGCTTAAAAAAATCACTATTGATCAGGTTGTGATCGGCTCCTGCACTAACGGGCGCATCAGTGATCTGCGCGTTGCCGCCCGTATCTTAAAGAAAAAGAAGGTTGCCGCCGGGATTCGCTGCATTGTCATCCCGGCGACCCAGGAGATATACCGGCAGGCGATGCATGAGGGGTTGATCGAGATCTTTCTGGATGCCAATGCCGCGGTTTCCACTCCCACCTGCGGTCCTTGTCTGGGCGGTCATATGGGCATCCTGGCAAAAGGGGAACGCGCTCTGGCAACCACGAACCGGAATTTTACCGGGAGAATGGGGCATCCGGAAAGCGAAGTGTACCTCTGCAATCCGGCCGTGGCCGCGGCCAGCGCGATTACGGGCAGAATTACGCATCCCGAAGCGGTTTAAACAGAAGACGGAGAACTATTATGAAGATCAGGGGTAAGACCTGGAAGTTCGGTGATAATATCAATACGGACGAGATAATTCCCGCCCGTTATCTGAATACCTTTGACGCCGATGAGCTTGGCCGGCACTGCATGGAAGATGTGGACGCGGAGTTTCCGAAAAAAATTGCGGACGGAGACGTGATTGTGGGCGGAAAGAATTTTGGTTGCGGTTCCTCCCGGGAACACGCGCCGATCGCTATTAAAGGAAGCGGTATATCATGCGTGATCGCGGAGAGCTTCGCCCGGATATTTTACCGGAACGCGATAAATACCGGATTGCCGATTGTGGTGAGTCTGGAGGCCGCGCGGGATTTGCGGTCGCAGGAGGAGATCGAAGTGGATACCGTGGCCGGGACCGTTAGGAATCTCAGCCGGAATAAGATCTATCAGGCCGACCGGTTTCCTGACTTTATGCAGGAGATAATTACCGCCGGCGGGTTGCTGAACTGGATAAAAAAGAAAGGGCTGTTCAAGAAATGAGGACTGAACAGAATGAGGTAGAGGCTAAGATTTTTTTGCGGGATTGTTGGATCGAAGGTATGGTTCATCTGCCTCAGGGGGGGCGTTTGACCGATTACCTGGCTCTGGCGGAAAGGCAGTTTATCCCGGTAACAAACGCCAGGGTTTTTCGTTATCCCGGAGACGAGCTGCTGCATGAGGTAGCGTTTCTGAACGTGAACAAGAACAGTATTCAGTATATCTTTCCTAAACTCGAACAGACAAAGTAGGAGAGGAGAAAAATGATGCATAATTTAGCGGTAATTCCCGGTGACGGAACCGGGCCGGAAGTGGTGCGGGAGGCGATTAAAGTTCTGGCAAGGGTAAGCGAAATTCACGGATTCAAGTATAAGACCCGGGAGTTCGACTTCGGCGGTGAGAGATATCTTCGCACCGGGAAGACGATCGATGAAACCGATCTGAAAGAACTCAAGGATCATGAGGCGATTCTGCTCGGAGCAATCGGTCATCCGGACGTCAAACCGGGGATTTTGGAGCAGGGTATTTTGCTTAATATCCGTTTCAGTCTTGATCAGTATATCAATCTTCGGCCGGTAAAGCTCTACAGCAGTAAATTCTGTCCGTTAAAAGACAAGACCGAGGCTGACATCGACTTCGTGGTCGTGCGGGAAAACTCGGAGGGATTGTATAAAGGAATGGGAGAGTTTCGCGCTAAAGGGACAAAGGATGAGGTTGCCATTCAGCTTTCGTATAATTCCCGTAAGGGCGTGGAGAGATGTCTGCGCTACGCGTTTGAATACACGCGGAAACGGGCTCGGGAAAAAAAACTGATGCTTTGCGGTAAGACAAACGTGCTTACCTATGCCTGGGACCTGTGGCAGCGCGTGTTTGATGAACTGGGCCCGCAGTATCCGGAGATCAGCCGGGACTATGCCCATGTTGACGCGACGACAATGTGGTTCGTGAAGAACCCGGAATGGTTTGATGTGATTGTTACCGACAATATTTTCGGGGACATCATCACCGATCTGGGCGCTATGATCCAGGGTGGGATGGGAATCGCCGCCGGCGGTAATATAAATCCGGAAGGGGTTTCGATGTTCGAGCCGATCGGAGGGTCTGCTCCCAAGTATACGGGTAAGAACGTGATAAATCCCCTGGCCGCGATTGCCGCTCTGGGGATGCTGTTGGATAATGTCGGTGAAGAAGAGGCCGCGCAGAATGTCGAGCAGGCGGTTGTTAAGGTGGCCAAGGATGATCTGCAAAGTCTGGGAGCCGGACGGATGGGATATTCGACTACTGAGGTTGGTGATTTGGTAGTAAAAAATCTTGCGGAAAAAGGCTGAGATCGAGGTGATAATGAAAAAGACAACCGGAAAAACAAAGAGGTTTAATGTTGCGGTGGTTGGAGTCGGAGCGGTTGGAGTGGAGATGCTGCGGGTCCTGCGGCAGTACCGGTTTCCTTTAAAGGAGCTCAAGGTTTTGGCCAGAAGCAGCCGGACCATTACCGTCGACGGGAAAAAGTACGCGGTTCAGAAGATATCACCCGATAGTTTCGATAATATTGATTTTGCCCTGTTTGCCGGGACTGAAGGAGAAAAGGGGGCCGCAGTCACCTTTGCTCCGGAAGCGGTAAAGCGCGGCGCTGTTGTCATTGATAACGGGGCCGACTTCCGGATGCGACCGGACGTGCCTCTGATCGTCCCGGAGGTGAACGGGCCGCAGGCGTTAAAGCACAAAGGGATTATCGCCAATCCTAACTGCTCTACGATTCAGATGGTGGCCGCGCTTGCCCCCTTGCATCACCGGGCGAAATTGAAGCGGGTGATTGTTTCCACGTATCAGGCTGCATCGGGTGCCGGCAGAAGCGCCCTTAAACAGCTGTGGGAAGAGACGAAAATAATGGTCAAGGAGGACTTGGCCAAAACCGCTTCTGCTAAAACGCGTTTGGCCCGAAAAAAAGAGGCGTCTTTCCCTTATCGTCTGAGTTTTAATCTGCTGCCGCAGATCGGCGGTTTTTCCGATTTTGAATATACCTCGGAAGAATGGAAGATGGTTCAGGAAACGCATAAGATCCTGGAGGATAAATCCATTGCCATTTCCGCGACCTGCGTTCGGGTTCCAGTGCTTAACTCTCACAGTGAATCAATATATTTCGAGACGGAGAAAAATCTTACCGTGAAAGTTATTCGTGATCTCCTGTGTCGGACTCCGGGGG
>JAGYOO010000104.1 GCA_018399295.1 Candidatus Omnitrophota bacterium
CAAGATTTCAGATTATTTTGGAGAATTGACCTTTAATGATACCGCCCAGCGGGGTCGCGCCCTTGCTTTTTATCTGCCGCTGTTCCTCCAGCAGACTGATCACCGGATACCGCGTTTTCAGATCAAACTCAGTAGAATTAGCATTCTTGAGACCGCAGACATTGCGAGCAAACTCGATTACCGCCGTTTGCATGCCCAGGCAGATCCCAAAAAACGGGATATTATTTTCCCGCGCGTACCGAGCCGCCAGTATCTTTCCTTCAATTCCCCGACTGCCAAAACCACCGGGAATAAGAACAGCCTTCACATTTTTCAGGTACTTCTCCGGTCCGCTTTTCTCAATATTTTCCGAATCGATCCTTTTAAGGACAAGCCGCGCGTCATTGGCAATTGCGCCATGACAAAGGGCCTCATATATCGACTTGTAGGCATCCTGCAGGGATATATACTTTCCTACAACCGCGACCGGTATTTCCCGAGACGGAGACTTAAGGCGTTGAATAACTTTTTCGTTCCATTTGGTCAAGTCGCGCTCGGCGCAATCCAATTCCAGCATCTTCACAATAAGTTCATCCAACTTCTGATTGCTGAACGCCATTGGAACCTCATATATATTCCGTACATCAATGGCCGGGATAACCGCTTCCTGTTGAACGTTACAGAATAAAGCAATCTTCTCCTTTGCCTCTTTGCTCAGCTTTTTCTCCGTCCGGCAAAGTATTATATCCGGGAAGATACCGATTTCACGCAAAGTACCCACACTATGCTGCGTCGGCTTTGTCTTTATCTCCCCTGCGGATTTAATAAAGGGGATCAGAGTTACATGGACGTTTATCGCGTGGCCTTTCCCAAACTCCAGCTTCAGTTGCCGGATAGCCTCCAGAAACGGCAGACTTTCGATATCTCCCACTGTTCCGCCGATCTCCACCAGAACCACATCCGTCTTACTTCCATGAGAACCACGCTTGATAGCTGTTTTTATCTCATCGGTAATATGCGGAATTATCTGCACGGTTTTCCCCAGATAATCTCCCCGCCGTTCTTTACTGATTACATTATAGTATATCTTGCCGGTGGTGATGTTATTATCCTTAGTCAGCCTGGCATTCGTAAATCGCTCGTAATGCCCCAAATCAAGGTCAGTCTCCGCTCCATCCTCAGTCACATATACTTCCCCATGCTGATAAGGATTCATCGTGCCCGGATCCACGTTTATATAAGGATCGCATTTAATCAGGGTAACCTTAAGCCCCCGGGACTCGAGCAGCTTCCCGATAGAGGCGCTGGCGATCCCCTTCCCCAGACTCGAAACAACTCCTCCGGTCACGAAAATATACTTCGGCATAATATACGTCCTATCCTATAAATAAACCTTTGGTGGAAAAATTAGGATCACTGGTGAAGTTCACTCCCAGCCGCCTTAATCCGGCCTCATCCCCGGGAGCGGGAATATGAGTCATGTGACCCTCGCAACCCTCAAGCTCTTTCAGCTTTTCCATCGCCACCTGAGAAGTCGGATTGGTAGCGGCACCGATACTCAAGGCGATAAGGACCTCATCCAGATTAAGATTAGCCGGTTTCCCTCCGCTTAAATTCCGGTTAAGTTCCCGAATGGAATCAATGATATTCGGCGACAGAAGATGGATCTCATCCGGAATCCCGGCGAGCTCTTTCACTGAATTCAGGACCAGGCTGGCGGCAGCGCTCATCAATTTAGAATTCTTCCCGCTCAAGACCGCCCCGGTTTTTAACTGAAGTGCCGCGCCGCAATAGATCTCATCATGACCTTTATTATCCCGCTGACACTCTTCCGAGGCATGGCGAGCGGGTTCGACCACAATCCGGTCCTCGGGTTTCAGTTCCAGCTCCTCCATCAGCAATTCCACGCGTTGCACTGTCTCCCGGTCCACAAACCCCATCACATATTCACAGGCATAACGGAAATACCGGCGAATCACCTCCTGGCACCCGGCAGACCTTACCGCTACATCATCGATAATTCCAAAACCCGCCCGATTGACTCCCATTTCCGTAGGCGACTTATACGCCAGCCCCTCTTTCATGATCTTCCCAAAGATCCGTTTCAACACCGGAAATATTTCCACATCCCGGTTATAGTTCACCGCGACCTCGTTACAGGCCTCGAGATGAAACGGGTCAATCATGTTAAAATCACGGATATCAGCCGTTGCCGCTTCATATGCGACATTAACCGGATGCTTGAGCGGCAGGTTCCAAATCGGAAAAGTCTCGAACTTAGCGTATCCACTCTTGATGCCTCTCTGATGATCGTGATACATCTGGGAAAGACAAGTTGCCATTTTCCCGCTGCCCGGCCCCGGACCGGTGACTACCACCAGCGGATTATTGGTTTCAATATACTCGTTAGCCCCGTATCCCTCATCACTCACTACCAGTTCTACGTCAGTAGGATATCCTTTCGTAAGTCGATGAGTACAAACCCGGATGCCCCGCCGTTCCAGCTTATTCTTAAAGATCCGCGCCGCAGGCTGATTCTCAAAACGGGTGATCACTACCGCCAGCACCTTGATCCCCCAATCCGCCAGATCATCGATCAGCTTCATCGCGTCCACGTCATAAGTAATGCCGAAATCCGCCCGAACCTTCTTTCTTTCAATATCCCCGGCGTATATGCAAAGAATAATATCCGTCTTGTCTTTAAGCTGCTGCAGCAGCCTCATCTTTACGTTCGGATCAAACCCCGGCAGCACCCGGGCGGCGTGGAAATCATAAAGAAGCTTTCCTCCAAACTCCAGATAGAGCTTGTTGTCATACCTCTTCGCCCGTTCAAGTATCGCCGCGCTTTGTTCCTGAAGATACTTTTCATTATCAAAACCCTGTTTATCGATTTTCATTTTTTCTCCAGCATATCCTTACCGTGTTTTCTTGAGACAGGCGTGGGATATTTCCCGTTAAAACAAGCGGTGCAGAATTCGCATTCCGGCAACAGCATTGACTTAAGCATGCCGGAAAGGCTGAGGTAATCCAAACTATCCAACTCCATATATTCCCGGATCCAGGCTACAGACCGGCGGGAAGCGATAAGTTCCTTTTTCGTGGGAAAATCTATACCATAAAAACAAGGGAACCGAAGCGGCGGACAGCTTATCCGAAGATGGATCTCTTTAGCGCCGCTATCCCGGATTGTTTTAATCCGGGCCTTGCTTGTCGTTCCCCGCACGATGGAATCTTCGACTACGCCGATCTTCTTCCCTCGGATAACATCAAGAATCGGGTTCAACTTTATCCTTACCCGGAAATCGCGGATCAGCTGGGAAGGCTGGATAAACGTCCTTCCCACATAATGATTCCGGATCATGCCCGTTTCCAGCGGCAACCCCGACTCTTCGGCGAATCCGGTGGCGGCATAACTTCCGGAATCCGGGATAGCCATGACAAAATCTCCCTTCACCGGCGCCTCCTTTGCCAGGCAGCGGCCAAGGCGTTTCCGGGTCTGATACACGTTCTTGCCGAAAATATTACTGTCCGGCCGGGAAAAATAAATGTATTCAAAAATACAGAAGGCGTGGCGGCGTTCGGGAAAAGGCTTGATCGATTCCAGTTTTTTACCGCTGATAAACACGATCTCTCCCGGCTCGATATCACGGACGTACTTGGCCTGGATCAGGTCCAGAGCGCAGGTCTCGCTGGCCACCACGTATGAACCATTGATCCGCCCCAGGCAAAGCGGCCGAAACCCAAAGGGGTCGCGGGCCGCGACCAGTACGTCATCCATAAGCATCACCAGCGAATAGGCGCCTTCGAGCTGGGCCAGGGCGTCGACCACGCGCTCTTTCCGGTCTTTCCGGCGCGACTTCGCCAGGAGATGGACGATAAGTTCCGAATCCATGGAGGTCTGAAGAATCGACCCCTTTCCCTCCAGAAGATCACGCAGCCCCAGAGTATTGGTCAGATTCCCGTTATGAGCGATCGCCATGCTGCAGCTCTGATGCCGGACCAGGAACGGTTGAATATTTTTCTCCACGCTGGACCCGGTTGTGGAATAGCGGACGTGTCCGATAGCGATATTCCCGGTCAGAGTTTTAAGCGTAGCCTCTTTAAACACGTCTCCGACCAGCCCCATCCCCTGATGGGATCGCATCCGGGTCTTCTCGCAGGTAACAATACCGCAGCTTTCTTCACCCCTGTGCTGTAACGCGTACAGCCCCAGATAAGCAAGCCGCGCGGCCTCGTTATGGCCACTGATTCCGAAGATTCCACACACTATATTTCAGACTCCCGGTAATAGTCCTGCAATGCCTTGGAAACTATCTTTGAACCTTTCAGGGTTTCCATTGCCTCCACTCCGGCGGCTGCCGCGGCCATGGTCGTGATGTAAGGGGTCTTCTGCTGAATCGCCATAATCCGGATGTAACTGTCATCGATCTTGCTGCTCTTTCCGGCCGGAGTATTGATAATCAGGTTTATCTCATTATTCTTCATCGCGTCCATGATATTCGGCCGGCCTTCATGAAGTTTTTTGATCAGAATATTATCCACCCCATTTTCCGTTAAAAACCGTCCCGTATTCAACGTGCAGTAGATCTTGAATCCCAGCTTATTCAGTTTACGCGCGATCGGCAGCAATTGAGGCTTATCCTTGTCCGCCACGGTCAACAGCACCGACCCTTTTCCCGGCAGCCGACTGCCGGCGGCCTCTTCCGCTTTATAGAAGGCCATGCCAAAAGAATCGGATATTCCCATTACCTCCCCGGTAGCCCTCATCTCCGGTCCAAGCACGGGATCGACCTCGGGAAACATATTAAACGGAAACACGGCTTCTTTCACCGCCACATAAGGGATTTCTTTTTTCTTCAGGTTAAAGTCCCGCAGTTTTTTCCCCAGCATTAATTTTGTCGCGATGCCGGCCAGAGGGATATTCATTACCTTAGACACCAGGGGAACAGTACGGGAGGCACGGGGATTGGCCTCAATAATATATACCTTTCCGTTACAGATCGCGTACTGAATATTGATCAGTCCCATGACCTTTAGTTCCAGAGCTATCTTCGCCGTATACTCCTCGATATCCCGCAAATGTTCAGGGCTGATGGTCCGGTTGGGCAGGACACAGGCCGAATCACCGGAATGGATTCCGGCCAATTCGATATGCTCCATAATCCCGGCCACAAAGGTCTCCTCGCCGTCACAGAGCGCGTCCACCTCAGCCTCGACCGCGTTTTCCAGAAACCGGTCCATCAGCATCGGATGTTCCGGACTTATCCGGATCGCCTCTTCAGCATAGCGTTTGAGCTTCTCCTCGTCGTAGATTATCTCCATTCCCCTGCCGCCAAGCACATACGAGGGCCGTACCATCAGCGGATAGCCGATCTGGTTCGCCGCCGTTAATGCCTCGGGAAGAGACCGGACAATCGCGCCTTCGGGCTGCGGGATGCCCAGCTCATTCATTTTATCCCGGAACTTTTCCCGGTCTTCGGCAAAATGGATACTCTCCGGACTCGTCCCCAAAACCGTTACGCCCTTATCCTTCAATTCCTGCGCGATGTTAAGCGGCGTCTGCCCGCCGAATTGGACGATAGCGCCCATGGGCTTTTCTTTTTCCCAGACATTCAGAACGTCCTCAACCGTCAGGGGCTCAAAATAGAGTTTATCCGAGGTATCGTAATCCGTGGAAACAGTTTCCGGATTGCAATTAATCATTATTGATTCCAGCCCCTCTTCCCGCAAGCCGTAGGAAGCGTGACAGCAACAGTAATCAAACTCAATCCCCTGACCGATCCGGTTCGGCCCCCCTCCCAGAATCAGCACTTTACGGTTTGAAGACACCGGCACGGAATCTTTTTTATTATAAGTAGAGT
>JAGYOO010000105.1 GCA_018399295.1 Candidatus Omnitrophota bacterium
GGTATTGGCCACGGAACTGGGGACCCGGGCCGCGGAAATGGTTAAACAAAAACGCTTCGGATATATGGTCGGGGTGCGGGGCTCGGAGCTGATAGACGTGCCGCTGGCTGATGTCGCCGGCGGTTCCCGGATTGTTTCTGCCGACCATCCGCTTATCGCCGCTGCCCGTTCCATTGGTACCAGCTTTGGAGATTACTAAACGCGAGGAGACTCAGGATGAATGATTATTTTATGGAAAAGACGATTTATTACCATGACACCGATTGCGGCGGCGTGGTGTATTACGCGAATTATCTCAAGTTTATGGAGGAGGCGCGCACACAGTTCTGTTTTAGCCGGGGGGTGGATATCCGGAATCTCTATGAGCAGGGAATCTTCTTTGTTATCGCGAAAGTGGAAATAGCTTATAAGGCCCCGGCCCGGTATCTGGATAATATCCGGGTATATGTCAAGGTAGACAAGCTGGGCCGTTCGTCTCTTGATTTTACCCAAGAGATAAAAAAGGATGACAAGTTGCTGGTCACCGCGAAGGTGACCTGGGTCTGCGTTAACCGGGATTTTAAGCCCCGGTCTCATCCGGAAGAAATGAAGAAACTTTGTGAGATCTCCGGTTAAAGCGGCGGCGCAAGGATTATGAGAAATTATTACGGTGCTCCCTCGTCAAGGTATTCCGGCCGGGCGGTCAGGTTCCTGGTAATGGCTAATGTCGTTATTTTCGCGCTTACCTTTATTCTGCGCGGATTTCCCTGGTTTTATACCTTCGGCCTGGTTCCGGCGTTTCTGTTTTCCCGGTTGATGCTCTGGCAGATGGTTACCTATCTGTTCCTGCACGGCGGTCTTTGGCATCTGGTGATCAATATGCTGATGCTGTGGATGTTCGGTTCGGTAGTGGAAAATGCCTGGGGTGACAGGCGATTTTTGATCTATTACTTTTTTACCGGTATTGCCGCCGGCCTGTGCAGCTATTTGTTCGCGTTTAATTCTCTGGCTCCGGTAGTCGGCGCCTCCGGCGCGATCTTTGGTATCCTGGTGGCATACGCGGTTATGTTTCCGGACAGCATAATTCTGATGTTCCTTATCTTTCCGATGAAGATGAAACACGCGATCGTGTTTCTGGCCGGCGTAAATCTTCTTGGCGCGCTTTCATCTCCGGGCAGCAATATTGCTTATATGGCCCATCTGGGCGGAGGTCTGTTCGGTTTTATCTATCTTAAAAGTAACAGATTGCGGCATTTTTTCGAATCGTTTTCTCCTGCGGAATTTTTCGCCCGCCGTCGGGATAAGCAGCAACAGGCGCGCTGGGAAAGGGACCGTCGTTTGGAAGAGGAGATGGATCGGATACTGGATAAGATATCGAGCCAGGGGATGGAAAGTCTTTCGGCCCGGGAAAAACGGTTTCTGAAGGAGCGCGGCCGGCAGAAATAATTATCTCACCACAAGGATGGATTTCGTTTGTATTTAGTTGACAGCTGACCGGCATTAGTATAAGATATAGATGAAGTAAAAGGACTTTGGGTTAGGGATAACAGTGACGGAATTCAGGGAAGAAAACGGTATCTGTATCCAACGGTTTGCCCTCAAATCGGGCATTTTTGCCGGATCAGTCTCTCCATTTGAACATAGTCATGCCATTATCTCCCTGATAACCCTGAATAAAATTGCTTGTGATTGCGGCATTAATCAGGAGGCAGGATAGTGTTCGTTCAGGTATTATCTACTCTTAACATTATTAACAGAATTGCCGGGAAAAATATTTCATTCAATTCCCCGGCAGGGAATCCGGTTTATCGGGTCATCGCGCTTTCTCTTTAAATAAGGGGGGGCGTTTTTTTTAAGACTAACTTCGGAGGAGAAGATGCTGGAAAAAATAAGAATGTTTTTTATCGCTGTTTGTCTTGTGGCCGGAATATTTACCAGCCTGGCGCGTGCCGATCAGAATGTGGTTATTATCGGACAGAATTTGAGTGTGTATCAGATGGTCTTGAACGGATTCAAGGGTACAGCCGTGTTCAATGCCCAGGAGTTTATTTTGTCTGAATTTAAAGATGCCTCGGACATGGTACGCCGGATAAAACGGCTTGACCCGGCTATTGTCTGTGCTATCGGTCCGGAAGCGGCTCAGATAGCCAAGCTGAATTTTCCCGGCAAACCCGTGGTGTTTTCACTGGTGGCTAATCCGTTTCAGTTCAACCTTAGCGGAAAAGGTGTTGCCGGAGTCTCTCTTGACGTCTCGCCTCAGGACCAATTCGATTACCTGAAAAAGCTGATGCCGCAGGCCCGCACGGTGGGGGTGATTTATAATCCGGTGCGCAATAAGATGATCATTGAGGAGGCCAGTCAGGTGGCCTCTTCCCGTGGGCTTAAACTGGTAACCAAGCCGGTTTCCGACAAGAGCGAGGTCTCCGCGGCAATCCGTGAGCTTGAAGGAGTCGGAATCGATGCCTTCTGGCTGATTCCGGACCCCGTAGTGGCCAACGGAGTGGTATACGAACGGTTGCTGCTGTTTTCATTTTCACGAAAGGTTCCGCTGATCTGCCCGGCCTCGGTGTTTGTTAAAAAAGGCGGTCTGTTCAGTGTCTATTCTGATTACAGTGATCTGGGCCGGCAGATGGCAAAAATCGCGAATGATGTTTTTGGCGGTTCCCTGGCCGAAAATATTGGTATTCAGTGGCCGGCAAAGATGAAGCTGGTAATAAACTCCAATACCGCGGATAAGCTGGGCATAACTATTCCGGCGGAACTTGCCTCCGAAGCCGAACTTGTAAGATAAAAGGAGCCTTGACATGCAACCTAAAAAGAAAACCGGAATCAGGATCGGCATCCGGGAAAAGTTTATGATCTTTGTTGTAGCAATCCTGTTTCTGATGGGGTTTATTCTTACCGGCCTGTCGATTGTGCAGCAGAAACGGGTGCTTAGCCGGCTGGATGACGCGCTTCAGGATAAGGGATTATTCTTAAGCGGGAATCTGGCCGCGTCCAGCGTGCTGGGGATATACCTTAATGATACTCAAGAGCTGATGAAGCTGTTGGATCCTCTGGCGCAGGATAAGGATATTACCTACGCCGCGATTATCGGAAAAGACGGAAAAATGCTGGCCGGAGATATGCCGGAAGAAGTGCCGGAAAATATCGCGGAACTGGCATTTACCACGGAGAAACCTGGGGCTCATGGTTTCCGTGTTTATGGAAACCGGTTCTATGAGTTCGCGGCTCCGGTTTACTCTGAGGCGCAGGATTCGGAGATGGGCATGCTGGGAGTGCAGGAAAGCTCTGAGGAAAAGAACCTGGAAAAGATCGGTACTGTCCGTGTGGGAATGGACATGTCGGAAATCGACAAGCAGGCCCGGCTGCTGGTTCAGAAAAGCCTGTTTTTGATGGTGATGATGGTCCTGGGCTGTGCCCTTCTGACCTGGTATCTGTTCAGCAGGATCATTACCCAGCCGATCAGTCGGCTGATCGAAGTAGCGACTCAGGCCGCGGAGAACGGTGATCTTACCCGGACTGTGGAAGGCGAAGAGTCGCGGGATGAGATCGGAACCCTGATCCGGGTATTCAACCGGATGATCGAGGGGCTGCACAGCATTGTTTCCGAGGCGCGGAATATATCGACCAAGGTCAATCTTATGGCCCAGAATCTTTCATCCACTTCTCAGGAGATGAACGCCTCTACGGAAGAGGTTTCTTCCACGATAATGGATATTAACCGGGATATCATGAATCATGCTCAGTCAATGGAAAAGGCGGCCATGGTCGTGGGCCGGCTTGATGAATCGGTGAAACAGGTGGCGGAAAACGCCAAAGAAGGTTCCAAGGCCTCGCAGGAGACCACGGACCTGGCGCAGCAGGGCATGAAGTCTTCAGTGGAGGCGGTGGAGAAGATAAAGCGGATAAATAATGTGGCCCTGGGAATTGCCGACGTCGTGGGCAAGCTGGGCGAGCGGTCGAAAGAGATCGTCCGGATCGTGGAGGTGATCACGAACATCGCCGACCAGACCAATCTGCTGTCTTTAAACGCGGCCATTGAGGCGGCGCGGGCAGGCGAGGCGGGCCGGGGATTCGCGGTAGTCGCCGAAGAGGTGCGTAAACTCGCGGATAATTCGGCCCGGGCGGCGGAGCAGATCGCCGGTCTGATCCGTACGGTTCAGGATGATACCGCCAAGGCTACGGATACTGTGCAGAATGCGACGAAAGAGGTTGATGAGGGAATTCTGATCATTAACAGCGTGCGTTCGAGTTTAGACCGGATTTTAAAGGCTGCCGAACACGCGGCTGTCCAGGTACAGCAGATCAGTTTCGCGGCCCAGAACCAGATGGAAAACACGCGGGAGGTCAATCAGGCGGTGGAAGGGGCAAACACCGTGGCCCGCAAATCCATGGAATCTTCGGAAAGCGCCTCAAGCTCAGTCGAAGAGATGACTTCTTCAATGCAGGAGATGGCCTCAAACAGCCAGGAGCTTTCCCGGATGGCCTCAATTCTGGAGGAGACAGTTAAAAAGTTTAAGGTGAAAGACAGGTAGAACAGTTCAGGCTGGCTGAGCTGTTATGCGTGATTTAAAGACCCTGGATAATTGCCGGGGAAGGAGGGATGAAAAGGGGAGACGGTAACAGGGCTTGTTAGTGTGTCAGGCACGACAAAAAGAGGAGGAGAGCTAATTTTGAAACGAATAATAATGATTTTTTCAGTTGTATGCCTGCTGACTACCGGGCTGGTGCTGCTTCAGGCGGCTGATGCCCGGGCTCAGGAGGCGATGCTGGAAGAACTGGAGATGATTTACGGAGCAGAGTTAATTGTTACTGCCTCCAAGCGGGAACAGAAGATCAGTGATTCACCCGTGGCGGTAACGGTGATTACTCAGGAGGATATTCGCAAGACCGGGGCGACCCAGTTGTGTGAGGTGCTGAATATGTATGCCGGTATCCATTTCGGCTACACCACCTCCAGTTTTCCTCTGGCCGGCGGGATTCGCGGGTTTCACAAGTTACCGGCAAATAAGATCGTACTGCTGGTGAACGGGATCCCTCAGATGTTTGAGGTCTACGGGATTCCGGCCTTGACCCTGCTGCCGGTATCTCTGGATGATATCGAACGGATCGAGGTGCTGCGCGGTCCGGGATCTTCCCTGTACGGGGCCAACGCCATGCTCGGAGTCATCAATGTGATTACCCGTAAGCCGGAAGAATCCCAGGGCAGTCAGATCAGCCTGAAGGCGGGTAACAACAGTTTCCTTCAGGGGACATTCTCGACCGGCGGTGAGGTGATTCCGCAGGACCTGTTTTACCGCGTGTCAGTTTCCTGGGACCAGATGGATAACTGGGATAAGACCATTGCTTATTACAACGATCCGGCGCTTGAAGCGCAGAAATTAAGCACGGAATGGTCTTATTATATGGGTGACAACCAGCGCGTGGATCTCCTGGCGTCTTATCTTAATCTGGACGATTTTTATGCCCTTATTGATTCTACCGGGCCGATAAGTTTTACCGGCGGCGAGGCATACAACGCGCAGTTCGCCTGGGCGATCGACGAACCGAACGTGACGGTCAAGGGGTTTTATAACTACCGCGACCTCTGGGACACCGGCTACGCGCGCGGGGCAAGAGGGTATTACTTTAAGATGTATACCCGCGGGGCCGAGGTGCAGCAGACCCTCGAGCCGTTTGAAAACGACGTATTTCTCTGGGGCGCTAATTATCAGCAGGTGTCCACCGAAGGAGCGATAGTCGGAGGTGACCGCCGGCATGATTTCTCCGGCCTGTTCGTGGACAATACCTATGATTTCACGGATGAGCTGGCTATGAACATCGGCCTGCGGTTTGATCACGGTCCGAATACGGATGA
>JAGYOO010000106.1 GCA_018399295.1 Candidatus Omnitrophota bacterium
CGACAACGCGTTGCTTCCATCGCCCTGCTTGCGGTAGTACTCAGCCATCTTTAAATGGGCCAATGCCATCTGGGCGCTGATCTCCAGAAAACCCGCGGCCTCACGTCCGTTCCGGCCTGTCTCATTCGTCCAATCGTAAAGGCGGACTTCCACGCTTCGGCCCGCGGCGTTTTTCGTATTAACGCTTACAGCAGCTTCATTTTTTACGGTCTCCCACAGCCTGACCGCGGTCCCCTCGCCCAGACGGCTGTCGATCTGTTCCGGTCCAAGAATCAGCAAGGCCAGGGCGTTGACATCGGCAGCGAACACCCCGTCGTTCTCAAACGTCCCGTCACCGTTAAGGTCACGCTGCCCCCGGACAAAATAACTTTTTTCACTATCATACAGATTAAAGAACCAGTCGGTTATCTCATCAGCGTGCTCGCCGTAATCCTCGAACACCTCGAACTTGTCCGGATCAGTCTGATACAAGCGGTAAGCTTCCCGATAAAGACTGATAACCGCCAGATTCTCCTCTCCGGATTTAATCTTCCAATGCTCTTCTTCTCCGATTCTGACGTTGTCTCTTTCTGCCCCCTTGACCAGTCCCTTAGCGGTTGCGCCAAAAAGACTGTCGAACATTCCGTCATCCGGGGTTCTTTGTTCAAGTACCCTGAACAAACTCAGGGTCTGGTCCAGAAACTCCTGTTTCCCTGTTCGCTCATACTCATTGAGAAAAACACGGGCTAAATAGGCATTTGGACCTGTGGTTGAATAATCTTCCAGAACTTTACCTTCCGGAGCGGAGCTGTCAACCGCGTCAGCCGCTCCGATAAATTCGCCTTTTTCTTTATTTAGCTTATTCGTGAACAGATAAAGATTGCGATTCCCTTCCAGATACTCAGCCTGCGCTCCGGCCAGAGCCTGCTCTCCCGAACGCGACAACAGTAAGTACGCTAAGGCCTGATCATAAGTGTAGGTTAAATTTCTGCCAGCCTCTAATCCGCTTGAACGGGGCAGATAATAGTAACTGGGGACAAGAAAAGTGTGTGAATTATGAGAACTAACAATAAAATCAACGATATTTCGAACACCGGCGGATCCACCCGTTTCAGAAAGAGAAATAATCTGGTCAGCGCTAAGCGGAGCCGGTTCATGCCCGTAGTTTTTAATAACCGCGTCCTCTTCGTTCAGCATTTTAATATAATCAGAAAAGCGCTGTTGTTCTCTCATCACTTCCGCCTTCTCTCGTTCAATTGAGAGCTGGCCGAAAACTATAATCCCTCCGGTCTCTTCATTAATATAGATCGGCCAGTCCACTCCTAATCCCGCGATTTCGGCGGAACCGATCTGTTTAAGACTTACTTTTTCAAATGATTCCCGATCCGGATAGACCTCATAATCCCTTCCAATGCGGTTTTTGTCCGGCAGCATCTCCACCGCGTAACTGTTTTTAAGCGCGTCCAGATACTGACGGGTTAATTCATCATTTCCGAAAAGAGGATAGCCGAAGGCGTATACGCGAAGAATATCCGGATGATAAAGATCAGAATATTCCGCTTCTTTGATAATATCCTTTATCTGGAAGATGTCTACGCCCAACCCCATCGCCGTGAACAGTCGACCGATTCCTTCGGCCCCATACTCACCCCGGCCTAAATATTCTTTCCCCAACAAGCCGCCGATAAGAGTCATGAGATTGATCTCTGTGCCGCTGAAATAAGCGAATGAATCTTTAAGTAATCCTTTATCGTCACGCTTCAAGTCAAGGATATCGGCGAGATTATATATCATATACAGAGAGGTCTTCATTATCTGTTCCCGGCGTTCATCCTTAAACTCTTCCCTCAGGTATTCATCCACCAAACCCCATTCTGAGGGCAGACTATTAATGAATTCATTGAACTGATCCTGATCGCCTTCAAATTCTTCCGTAAACACCTCTTTTACTTCTTCTCTTGTCGGCGGACCTTCCGATAGTCTCTGCCAGAGGATCGCGGTATTAAAGATAATACGCAGCGCGCCGCTCAATTGTTCGTTACCCACAATACCGGCGACAGGCAAAATCTTTTCAAATGCCTTCCACCTTTCCGAATCAATAAGCGCCTGTTCGGTACCCTCGACCCGAGTCCGCAGGGATATCTCGCTCAAAAGATTGCTGACCAGCTTGAAGTTCACTGCCCCCTCGCCAAACAGCAGCCTATTGCCAAAACGCGGGTCGATCTCCTGCCTCAGCTCGTCTTCAGTCACGTCGACTTTATCAAAAGAATTCAGTTTGCGGGCCATGGCGGCAGGATCGCTCAGGTTATCCAGGATGATCTGCCGGGCCGCAGAAGCGTGTTCAGCCGGAATGTTCAAACCCGCCAGAACGGAATCATCCACAAAGGTGTCTTCTATAATGATGTAATCATAATGGTACTTGCCGGGATCGACCTTGCGCAGGGACCGCGCGGCGTCGTGCTGCTCGGCATAGAAACCGATCCGCCTGTCCAGCAGGCCGCCCGCTTCCGGATCCTCATCAATACCAATGATCGGGATTCCCTGATCGTCAAAATTCTTAAGGTCCTGCATCTCGAGTTCTTGAGCATCGATCATATTACGTGGACCGTAGGAAGCCAGTTTTTTCCCGACCGGATTGCCGAAGTCATCGGTTTCCATCTCCACGGCATAAGAATCTTCGCCCACCAGTGCCTCGGCCAGAGCCAGGCGCGATCGCAGTAAAGACTGTTTCTTTTGCAGATCCTCCTCAACCAGGCTTGGATTAAAGAAAACTATAAACTGTTTATCGCCTTGTTCCACCCAGGTCTGATAGCGAATACCCTGCTTATCAAGCTCAGCCACCTCTGCCGCGGTAAGTTCCGGACCGCGGCCCTGATCATCCAGATCTTCATACAACCGAGCGGAACGGTAGAATTTTAAATCAGAATCACTTTCATTAACCCAATTACTGAATTCTTCAACAGCTTTAAACATTTTCGGCTCTGCCGGCCCCTTATTATCAACTTCGACAACAGCGACCTCTCCGCCTGTTTCCGCAAATCCGGCAAGGGTATCTTTATATACCGCGCCCATCCGACTCTGCTGGTAATCAGTGTACAGCGCCGGCGGAACATCGATTCCAGGCTGGGCAAGAAGCGCAAACACCTCCTCCGGATCGATCTGGTTTTCGGCCTGGTCGGTAACAGACGTCATTGCTGCTCTAAAACTCTCGGCAGAACGTTCAACACGCACCGGATCAAGATTGTTCCTTTGGTAAGCATTTTCTTTCTGCAGACGGTAAGCTACCGCCCCCATTCTTTCAGAGAGTTCACGCTTTTGTCCCGCGGTAAGGCCTTCCCTGTTGGCGACTGTTTCAGAATAGTTATTGTAAATATTTTTAAGGACCTCTTCGGAAAAGACATCAACTATAATCTGCTTCTCTACTTTGGCTTCCATCAGGGCCTGATAAAGAGCCAGTTCGGGAATGCCGATAATTTTCACTAACCGGGCCCTGGTTCCGGTTGGAACGCCATCCTGGCGGAAGAAAAGCAATGTCTGCTGAAGTATGGGTAGCAACTGGTTCTCTACAAAAGACCGCAGAGCGAACTCATCCAGACCGTTGTTAACGATATTTTCAGCAAGGCTGTGATGCTCATTGAACCAGGTTTCAGTTTGTGAATCTAAAGAATCCACCAGATCTCTGTATGCCTCCGGCGTCTGCCACCGGATATCTTCAAGTTGAGTCTTTAACAAAACCGCCTGTTTCTGATAATCTCTCGGCAGATCGGTAATCGCGGCGGCTGAAGATTGAGAGGCTGCTCCCTCAGTTATGTCGGCTTGTCTGATGCCGACTGACTCCAGCAGCATCTTTACCTGCTGCAATGTTGAATAAAAACCATACACCGCGTCCAGGTAATCGTTCATCGCCTGAATCATCTTCTGTTGAGAAGCTGTTATTTCTTCCTTTGAATAATCGGAAGCGATTTTGAAGTAATAATCCTGCCGGCAATTATTGAATAAATCAGAGTTCGCATCAAGTAATCGGCTTTGGTCCGGAAGTCTTTCCAGGGCATGGTTCAGTTCCAAAGCCAACTGTCCTGCCACCCGGTCAGCCTGTTCCTGCTGCTGCAAACCGCGATAAAGATAAGGACGGATATTTTCAGCAATGCTGTTTACATCCGGAGTCTCGAAGTAGATACCGGCAAGCAGATCTTCTTTCTGTCCCTGAGACCTGTAACCGGCAACAACGCGGGCCTTTACGTTAAAGTCATTCAACAGCCTCTGTACCATGATCCTGGACTGGCGCGCTTCGTTTACCAGTTCGGCTACTCTGGGACTGGACAGGAGCCGGCTCGCGAAGTTCTCACTTGCCTGCGCGTCGGCCTTCATAATGGTTCTTGATTTTATGAATTCTTCCAGGTTCAACACTTCCAGCTGAGTCCCGGCTGGCAGATTAAGCATTTGTTTGATATTGCTGATCGTTTCCTGTTTCCGCTTATCCAGTGCCTGCTTTTCTGAATCATCCTGAGAAGAGCTTAGAGTCTGTTCAACGTAGTACAACTCATTCAACAGAGCCTCGGCCTTCAGAGAAGCTTTCATCCGGGCCTGCTCCCACAGACCTTCCCTGGTCCGGCGCTCAAGCCTTGCCCGCTCATAATCATTCAGCCACGGCATCCGTGAAAATTCTGAAGCGATCTCTATGACCATTTCAGTCACAGGGCTGCTTTCCCCATACCACTCACCAGCCTTCTGGTAAGGGTTATACTCCAGTCGTACGTCAGACACTCCGGCATCAGAGAATTTGTAGTTAAGATGGGCAAGGATCGAATCAATATCCCGGTATTGAGCGGCGGCAACTATATCTTCAGCCGTATTCAGGACTGGTACGGCTGTGGCGCCGGTTGTTCCGTTCTCCTGCCGCAATGAACTGACTATCCCCCCCACCAGGCCCACGAAATCTTCATTGTCTAAAGCCTCATCGCTGAATATGACTCTCTGGTTCAGAATTGACAGCCGCGAGTCCTGAACGGCCAGTTCGGATTCAAGCCGGCCGATCTGATTATCGATCAGCTTCAGTTGGCGGTCTTTATCCAGCTCTTCACTGTTATCCCACCAGTCGATAAACCACCTTACCGCCTTAATGCCGGCCCAGACCGAAATCATTGTTCCATCCGGGCTGATCAGCAGGTACAGGGGAAGATCAAAAGAGATCTCCGCCCCTTCCTCAAGCAGCTTCTTTTGAATCTGGAGGATCTTCAACTGGTTTTTCAGGAGGTCGATCTGTGAGGCCTGTTCACTTTGTCCCGTCCGGCCTAAAGAATCCACTATCAGTGTTTCCATTTCGTCCAGTGTCAGGTCCAATTTAAATTCTGTTCCCAACGGCTGGCCGAGCAGATAGTTTATCGTTGCCTTCACCCGCACGATATCTGCCTCAGCCCGACTTCTGGCGATCACATTCGAACCGGAATCTCCAGCGACCCGTTCCAATACCGCCAGCCGGAGCAGATTATTGAAAAATATCTCTTTAAGGTTGGATCCGGCTATTGATAACTTGATCTCTTCATTATCCAGCCGGGCCTGCAACTCAGTATTTCTTTCATCGCGGCCCCGGTTATAAACAGCATTCAGGTTGGGAAATACCCCGAAATCCCCGCTTGATCCCAGAAAGAGCGACAGATCAAGACTAAGTTTTCCAACCGGGTTCCCCTCCTCAGCCATCATCCGGGCCTGCTTGACCCGGTTTTTAGCGGTTAAGAAAGAGGCATCTTTGGAAGGGATTTGTTCATCAAGCAGGTTTAAAATGTTGGAGGAATTGATTTCATTAACAAAAGGAAGGGTGCTTTCCGCAGGAACCG
>JAGYOO010000107.1 GCA_018399295.1 Candidatus Omnitrophota bacterium
TCTGGCTGAACAACATTACACCAATCTAAAAGAACGGACACGCGACTTCCCGGTTAATATCCGGATGCTTTGCCGGTTCAATTCCAACTCAGAGCAGAAGCAGACTGTTGAATGCCTGCGGGAAGGAACTGCCGATGTAGTCATCGGCACGCATCGCCTGCTTTCGGAAGACATTGGATTCAAAGACCTGGGACTCGTAATTATTGACGAAGAACAGAGGTTCGGCGTCAAGGCCAAAGAGAGGCTCAAACACATGCGGGAGCTTGTAGACGTTCTAACCCTGACCGCTACCCCCATCCCCCGCACTCTTTACATGTCTCTGGTAGGCGTAAAGGATATGTCGACAATAAACACTCCCCCGGAAAAACGCCAGCCGATCGAGACCTTTGTGAATACCTGGGACGACGAACTCGTACGCAATGCCATTATGAACGAGCTTGAACGAAACGGACAGGTATACTTTATCCACAACCGGATAAAAGACATCGATAAAATAAGAGAACGTCTGCAAAACCTGGTTCCTGAGGCAAGGCTGGCCGTAGGACATGGACAAATGCATGAGCATGAACTGGAGAAGGTAATGCTCGGTTTCCTCAATAAAAAGGTGGACGTGCTTATTTCTACGACGATAGTCGAATCAGGGCTGGACATTCCGAATGTAAATACTATAATCGTAAACAACGCTGAAAATTTTGGCCTTGCCGACCTCTACCAGCTGCGAGGCCGGGTCGGACGCCTGGATCGTAAGGCCTTTGCTTATTTTCTGACCCCTAAACATGCCGTGTTTAATCCTGAAGCCAGACGAAGGCTTGAGTCGATCCGCAAGTTTACCGCGCTGGGATCCGGGTTTAAGATCGCGATGGAAGACCTGGAAATCCGGGGAGCCGGCAATCTCCTGGGCGAAGAACAGCACGGTTATATAATTGCCGTAGGTTTTGACTTCTACTGCCAGCTTCTCGATCAGGCCGTAGAAGAGCTTAAACGTCAGGGGCTGGACCCTTCCAGTGAAAAATCAATAACAATACCCGGAAGCCGTAAAGCCTGATATTATCGCTTGTAAGAGTTTATAAACTATGATAAAATATGAGGTATTGAAGATGAACCTTAAATCCCATGCTCGCCTGTTATTCTTTGTTTTCTTCGCGGTACTGTTGTTCAACGCGGCCGCGATCGGAGGAGATCAATTCTCCGATAAGATCCTGGCCGTAGTTAACGGCGAGGTAATCACTCAGTCTGATGTTGATCAGATCCTTTCTCCTATTTATCAGCAATATTCAAGCAATTATACGGGTGAAGAGCTGTCTAAACGCCTGCAACAGGCCCGGGACGACATCCTTAGTCAGCTGATTGAGGATAAGCTCCTTCTGCAACAGGCAAAACAGGAAAACCTCGAGGTCGATGAAAGCGAACTCGATAGGATCATGGACGGACTGCGTGACAATTTCCCATCGGAGGAAGAATTTGAAACCGCACTGAAAGAACAAGGCATGGCCCGCAGTGAGATCCGGGAGCGGTATCGGGAACAGCTGCTGATCAAAAAAATCGTACAGCGCGAAATCCTGCGAAAAATCTCAATTACCCCTTCTCAGGTTGCGGAATACTACCAGGCTCACAAACAGGAGTTCCAGGTAGAGCCTCAGGTACATTTGAGAAGCATTTTTATCGATGGCAAAGACAAAAAGTCGGAGAAGAAGATCCAGGAAGTCCATTCTCAGCTGAAAGAGGGCAAACCATTCGTGGAAATGGTGGAAAAATATTCCGAGGCCCAGAATGTCGTGGATTCCGGAGATATGGGTTATGTCGAAAAAGGCAGCATGCGCCGGGAGATCGAAGAGGCATTGTTAGATCTAAACCCTGGGGAAATTACGGATCCAATAGGCACCCCTGGCGGCTATTACATCTTCAAAGTCGAGGGGCGTAAGGATTCCGAGGTGCTTCCTCTGGAGCAGGTTCAGGACAGGATTCAGAAGTTTCTCTACCAGCAGGAAGCTAAAACCAAATTACAGGAATGGGTTAACAAGTTAAAGAGTTCAGCTTTTATTGAGGAAAAGACAAATGAAAAAGAAACCTAATATCGGGATTACACTGGGAGATCCGGCGGGAATCGGCACGGAAATAACTCTCAAGGCATTGAAGGACAAAAAACTGCGCGACTCCGCCAATTTCGTCCTTATCGGAGATTATGGACTGGTTACGCATACCCTGCGTCAACTCGGGTACAAGATGAACTTCCATATTCTCACGGACATCGGAAAACTCCAGCTCAGCGGAGAACTCTTAAACTTCATCAATCTCGGAAATGTCACTTTTGACGTTCCTTACGGCCAGGTAAACGCTGCCTGCGGTAAGGCCGCCTATGAATACATCAACATGGCCTGCCTTCTGCTACGTTCGAAGAATAATCTCCAGGCCCTGGTAACCGCTCCGATAAATAAAGAATCAATGCACCTGGCCGGCTACAAGTTTCAGGGACACACCCAGATCTTCTCCAAACGGTTTAACGCCCGTTATGTAAGAATGATGTTCGCCGCGGAACAGTTCCGGGTCGTACTGGTCACCGTACATATCCCGCTGAAGAGCGTACCGCAGGCAATTACCCGGAAAGAAGTTCAGGACACGATCTTCGCCACTTACCGGATGCTCAAAACCTACTTTAAGATCAAAAACCCGCGCATCGCCGTCTGCGGTCTTAATCCACATGCCTCGGAAGACGGCATCTTCGGGACGGAAGAAAAAGACCATATTACCCCGGCCATTGAAAACGCGCGCAAACAAAAGGTAAAAGTCGAAGGACCCTTCCCTGCCGACAGTCTGTTCTGGAGCGTTCGCAAAGGAGAATACGACGCGGTAGTGGCCATGTACCATGACCAGGCCTGCATTCCCTTCAAGACCCTGTACTTCGATAAAGGGGTAAATGTCACTCTCGGCCTGCCCTTTATCCGCACCTCTCCGGCGCATGGCACTGCCTTTGAGATCGCCGGAAAAAATCAGGCTGATTCCCAGGGCATGAAAGAGGCCATCAGAATGGCCGTAGAAATGGCTGACAATATGCCGCGTGCCCGGCGGAAAGCAAAAGTCTATGTTCCCACGGAAAAGCATTCCGGATAGTCCCGGACTGCGGGCCAGAAAACGGCTGGGGCAGAACTTCATCCTTGACGCGTCAATCCTGAGAGACATTGTTGACTGCTGTGATATCCAGGCTAACGATCAGGTCGTGGAAATCGGAGCCGGCCCGGGAAACCTTACCAGCCTGCTGGCCCGGTGCGGTGAAACCGTGTTTGCCGTGGAAAAAGACAAGCGGTTTGAACCTCTGCTAAAAGACGTTCAGAAGACCTTTCCGAAACTCCAGATCATGATAGCCGACATCCTCCAATTCAAACTGAAGGATATCTTCAGCGGAAAGTTATTCACGATCGTGGGCAATCTTCCCTATTACATCACTTCCCCCATTCTCAACCACCTCATCGACCAGCGGGAGTATATCTCCGCCATCTGCGTAACCGTGCAGAAAGAAGTAGCGAAACGGATGACCGCTTCTCCCGGCGGCCGGGATTACGGCAGGCTCAGCTGTCTGCTTCAGTATTATACCGACCCGGTAATCTGCCGGGATATCCCCCGGCGTTTTTTCCAGCCCCGGCCGGAAGTCGATTCAAGCCTGGTAAAAATAACCATCCGGAAAACCCCGGCGGTAAAGGTAAAATCCGAAAAACTTTTTTTCCGGCTGATCAAAGGAGCCTTTTCCCAGCGTCGAAAAACCCTGCTCAACAGTATCGCCGGCAGCGGAATGTTCCAAGTGACCAAAGAAGAAATAACCGGTCTGATACGTTCCGCGGACATTGATCCGGGCCAACGGGCGGAACAGCTTTCACTTTCAGATTTTGCCCGGATGGCCGACCTCTTCCACGAACACCTCCAATCCTAAAAAAATCCGCCTCTTTTTCAAGAAGCGGATTATAACTATTGATTAAAACCTATTAGTTAAAGCGTGGAATCGACCTCCCGGTGGATCCTCATCTCATCCGGGTGGATCATCAATTCTTCAAATCCCAATGCTGCCAGAGACTGATCTTCTTCTTTAGACACCGCCGTCAGCGCGGGTTCATCCCTATCCACGGAAATTATCAGCGGCAACCCTGCCGGCATCGGCAAAGGTAACGGCATCGGCCCCATGGCCATTCCCGGCCCACAGGTTATAAGGACGGCATAAGCCGCCATTAAGGGGATCAGTTTTTTACTCATACATTTTCTCCTGGTCGATACCAAAGTATACCATCAGACAAATAATCTGTCAACAAATGCTAATTGTTTATCTTCAATATGTTAGGCATTCAAACATGTTTATATTGAGCTTTCCGTCCAATTCAGCTCATCTATGAGCAACCCCTGAATCGGGCTGATCTCTTTTACAGCAATGTCTGTGCCGGAATCTTGGGGTTCCGGCATAATTCGGAACAGATCCTTCCCGACCTGCTGCAAAAGATCGTAGATAAGTCCGTAGGAAAACTTTTGCCGGCCGATCCTGAAGTTATGTTCAACCATCTCCTGCTTTTTGCGGGGCGAATCAAGCAGGCTGATAACGCGATCTGCCGCGCTCTCGTCAATCTCTCCCACTTCGATAAACTTTACGCCCAGAGGTTTAATGTCCTTGAGATAAACCGGATATTGATAAACAACCACCGGCTTTTTGTAATAACACGCCTCAGCCAAAACATTCCCCCATCCTTCCCATTCGCTTAAATAGACGACAATATCACTCGCCGCGTACGCTGTAGCCAGGTCCAAAGTCTCTTCTGCCGCTCCCGGCGCGTAGATAAGCGGGATTTTACGTCTTGCGGCCTCTGTTCTTATTGATTCCCAATACACCGTGCCTTCGTCCCCGGCCGGATGAGTCAGCATTAACCTTATCTTTCTCCCTTTAGATAAGAGCCTTTCCGCCAGTTTCAGTGCCTGCCCCAGATTTTTTCGGCCCACCGGCCGCACCGGCAACAGCAGAAGCTCCTCATTTGGCCCGATTCCATAACGTTGGCGGAAGCTCCGGACCTGTTCCCCGGATACGCGCGAAGGGCTTTCAAAGTTCATCACATTCGGCGCGACAACTGCCCGGATCCCGTACCTCTTCCATAACTCTTCCGACTGAAATGAATTTATCACCACCGCCTGGTTACCCTCGCCCCCGCCAACCATTCGTTCCAGCATTTTTTCCAACCCTGATCCCGGCCTCACCCGGAAACGTTCTCTTTCCCAAAAGAAATCGTGAAAGTGAGAGATCATCGGAAGCCCCATCTCCTCCTTTGTTTCGATCAAGGCCAGGCCCAGCGGAATATTAATCGGCAGACCGTTAACATTTTCCGAAACTATCAGATCGATCTTTTGGGTTCGGACAAACTCTTTTAGATCCTGCTTTATTTCTTCTTTGCGGGTTTCGATAAAAACCATATCTTTTGGTTCAAGTTCTCCCTCCTGAAAGACCCGTCCGTTTGTCCATTCACTCACGTCCTTATCCTTAAAGTGAGCCAACACGTAACTGTGACCGTTCCCTGTCGACACAAACCCGGGAAGTTTAGTCTGACCGGAATAATAAAAGACATTTCCACCGGCACTATCGATAATTTCTGCCCATTTTTTTGTTTCCAGAGAGACCCCGTCCAGGTCGGAATGGTCCAACCGGAAAGACACAAACAAAACATTTTTGTCTTTGAAAACGTTCTGGCTCAGCCCCTGCCCGTTATTCTCAAGCAAGGCCAAAAAAGCGCGGGAAAGCCTGCCGGCAAGCCCCGGCCGGGGAGACAACCA
>JAGYOO010000108.1 GCA_018399295.1 Candidatus Omnitrophota bacterium
TCTCTCCCCGGTAGCCGGATTCATCTCCAGATTAAACTCAGCCTTCTTATCTATCTCGCATCTTTTTTTTAGCGCCCTGATTATCCGATCCAGATTGGCTGGCGGCAGCAACGACGGAGTCCCGCCGCCAAAATAAATTGTTCTGATCCGGCGGCCTTCAAAACTCCGGGGCAGACTTTCAATCTCTCTGCTCACCGTGTGGGCATAGCGGTCCATGATCTCCGGAACTGCGGGTATCCCGGAGACAAAATCACAGTATTTACACTTACTTAAACAAAACGGAACGTGAACATATACCGCAAGAGGATGAGTACTTGTAAGTTTTTTCATTCAGAATAACCTGTTAATCACCGCGTCAGCCGCCAATACGGCCATTACCGTCACCGCCGCCTGTACCGCTGAACGCGAGGCCGCGATTAATTTATGTTTATTTTCATATTCCCGGCGAAGAATACGGGTTGCCCGGGCCGCGGGAACTGAAGCGGCAAAACCGGCAAGGCTTAACCAACCGACCCAGTTCATTTTCAGAGCCGCGGCCAGCAGGATAAGCGCCAGACCGAAGCAGAACGCGTACAACAGATAACCGTGACGCGTTCCGGACAATCCCACCAGATTAAACTTTCCGCTGGCCTGATCAGTGCGGCTGTCCGGAACCTCGTTAGCCAGCAGGATCGAGACAGCAAGCAGTCCCGGGATAAAAGACAAGAGTATCAGCCGCTCTCCGAAAAGCTCGCCGGTCTGCAACAGCCAGGCTCCGTTAATCAAAAGCGGACCGAAAATAATGAACACCGTAAGCTCTCCCATTCGCCGGTAGGCGAGCCGCAGGACTCCGCCGGCGTAGCCCCAGGAAAAAAGCAGCACCGGCAGAAACAGGATCAGAACGGTTTTATTCCCGATCACAGCGGCGAGGATGAACGTTCCCGTCAACGCGACGGCAAAGCAAATCCAGGCAGCATAGAAAAAAACCTTTTCCGATAGAACTCCCTCCTGAATAAGCTTGGATCCTCCGAAGAAACCATAGAAACGGGTATCCTGCCAATCAGAGCCGGAACGGGAATCAGCGTAGTCATTAGCCAGATTCGCGCCAAGATGAAAGCCGGCTACTGTTATCAGCCCGATCCAGAACACCGCCGGCTGAAAAGAACCTGCGGGCAGAAGACTTCCCCAGATATACGGAAGCAGACTGACGCTCAAAAACGACAGTCTGCCGGCCCGGGCGATCAACGATAGTTTATTCATCTTAGAACCTCAACATAATATGTTACCATGAATCTGATTCAACAGCCGGGTCAAAGTTATCGCGGATCCATTGAGTACCCGTTTCGCCTGGCCGGGGCCACCGGCTCTTCACCCCAAAACCCTTCAAGCTTGAGTTCCCTCAGTCTGAAAGCAAGCTGTTTTCTCAATTCTGCCGGTTCATACAGAAAAAATGGAAATTGTCGGTTTTGGAAATCGTTTTGATAAAATGTTCCGCTGATAATCGCATAGGGAGGCGGCTGACGATTAAAAAACTTTTCAATAATCCGGTCCTGCACCCATTCATAGTTTCCTCCTCCCACCCCGTGAATAAACCGGCCAGACCGGTAAAGGCGGATAAACAGGGTCAGCGTTACCGCCCGCGGCAGGATTAACTCCTTATCCGCGTTCAGATCCAAACCCTCCAGAAACAACTTATGCCGGAGACCGTCGCGAAGAATCCAGAACGGAAGCTCATTCTGCTCCAGGCGAGGAAAGGGATAGTTTCTGAACCTGAACCGAAAAGTCCGGCCGTAATCCACCAAGGCGTTATTAAAAATAGTCCGAAACTCCCTGCTGCGTCTTGCGATCAGGCGGACAAAGTCCCTGAACTCAGGTTCCCGGACAAGCTCGGAAACAAATTCGTATTCAGTTTTGATATTGTGAAATTCAAGCAGACTTTGGGCCAGACAGTCTTTCAGATATTTCTTTTTAGAATTGCGGATAAATATCTCGCGAAAATATTTAAGACAATCAGTGGCTTCAACAAGGCCGGGGTCAAGCGCCCGTCGGCATTCGGAAAAAAACTTTTCTATTCCCTGAGCCGGTGGAGTTCTTTGCTCCAGCAGATCTTCATCAGCCGGGAAAATCACCTGCCGCAATTCCCGATCCCGTCCCGGCATCAGCACGCTCAGGTCGAATCTGTCGTTATCCAGAAAAAATAAGGGTCCCCTTTTTTCAGCAAGGTCCCACAACAGAAACTTAAGACCTACTCCGGGATTAAAAAAACCCGGCTGGTGTGCTAATCCGCAGGCACCCCCCTTTTCTGAAGCCCCCTTGTTCAGAAGCAAAATCTCCTTATTCTCTTTAGGCGGTTTAAGAAGATGTTGTTTAGTCATATCAGTACCGTTGGGTCCTCCAGTCCGATATGTTCCCGGCTGAATACGGGTTCAGCGTAGCGGCGCCGGATCAGACTGCCAAAATAGGCATTCTGGTCCTTTAAATAGGAAAACACGAATCGGTTCGGAATATTATCGACAAACTGGGAACGATAGGCCCTGACCGCCTTCATCTTTAATTCAAATTCTTCTGAGATGTCGATAAAAAAAGAAACCTCCGGCATCCGGCGCAGATGAGAAGCAAAAAAATAAAATAACCGGCCGGCGTAATGCGGTCCCCCCTTTAAAGAGACTTTGGTGTATTTAGCGTAAAAGCGGGCGGCCTCGGTTATCCGACAGGCCACCACGTGATCGGGGTGAGCGTCATCTTTCACCGGGCAGAACAGGACGTCCGGCCGATAGATCCTGATCTTTTCCGCGAGAAGAAGTCTGGCCTTTCTGTCATCAGACAGATACCGGTTTTCCAGCCCCAGATTATCCCGGACATCCACCCCCAGAACACGCGTCGCTTTTTCCGTTTCCTTCTGCCGCCTTTTCTCGGAACCAAACGGAGTAGGCTCACCATTGGTGAGATCGATCATAACCACCCGGTGCCCCCGTTGCTTAAGCTTTATAATCGTACCGCCCAGGGCTAATTCAGCATCATCCGGATGCGAACTCACAATAAGAAATCTTTTTTTCATTTTCAACTGCCTTCCGATTTATTACCTCAAGATAATGAAGCAAACGGAGCCGGGGTGAATTCAGATCATCCAGAAACCGCCGGGGCCACGGAAAGTAAATCGCCGGCACCGGCACCTCGGCAAAAGAAACGTTCAGTCGGATCATCTCCATCAGAACCTCCAGGGCGAAACCGTAGCTGTCTTCTTCAAGACAGGCCTGGAAGATAAACCAACGGCGGTAGCCGCGAAATCCGCAAAAGGGATCGGTAAACATAATGCCGAAGCGGACCCGGAACAACCCGGCAATGTAGCGGTTTATAAGCAATCTCTGCCGCGGCACATCCAGCGTCTGGTCTATCCGCAGATACCGTGAGCCCAGAGCCACGTCGTAATGGTCAAGCATTCGCAAAAACGGTTTCAGGCAGGCGGGGTTATGCTGCAGATCAACATCAATCGTAACGACTTTTTCATAGCCTCGATCCCGGGCAAAGGAAAATCCAGTCCTCAAAGTAGCGCCGTAACCCAAGCGCTGCCCGTGCCGCAGCAGGAAAGTATTTTTCCCGATTATTTTATTTAAGATCTTTCGCCCCGCGTCTCCTGATCCATCATCCACAAACAAAACATCGTCCGAATAATTATTGCGCAGATCAAAGAAAAACTCTTTTAAAGTCTCTTCTTCATTGAATACCGGACAGATCACAAGATTATCTTTCATGGCTTTTAAATTAAAAAGGGACTTTAGACAAGTCCCTTTTCCAAACAATCCTATAGTTCCCCTGAGTTATTGTCCGCTAAGCAAGGCCAGTTTCTCTTATTACCTTCTTTACCGCCTGCGCCGATTTGACAAACCATTCCCGTTCCTCCGGATTCAGATCGACCTTCAAAACCTTACTCACTCCGATCCGATTAACGACGGAGGGAAGACTCAGATAGATATCATTTACACCCAGGTAATCTTCAATAAGCGAAGACACCGGCAAAATAGAGCTCTCATTATTTAAAACCGCCTCACAGATACGAACCAAGGCCAGTCCGACACCAAAAGAAGTTTCCCCTTTTTTCTCGATGATCCGATACGCTGAATCACGCACCTGGCCGAACAGCTTATCCATCTCCTCTTCCCGATGACAACTGCTGCACTTTTCGCAGAACGGGCAAAACTCATTCAGCAATATCCCTCCGATCATCACCTTACTCCACACCGGAAACTCAGAATCCCCGTGCTCACCGAGTATATACGCGTGCACGTTCCGGGCGTCAATCTCACAATGCCGGCTTAACAGATAACGCAGCCGTGCCGAATCCAGTACGGTTCCGGAGCCAAGGACCTGCCGGGCCGGCAGACCGGAAAAGCGAAAAGCGGCGTACGCGAGAACGTCAACCGGGTTGCTCACGATCAGATAAACCGCTTCCGGCGCGTATTTAACAAGCTGAGGAATCATCTCCCGGAACAGTTCCACGTTAGCCCGGGCCAGCTCCAGACGCGTCTGTCCGGGATTCTGCTTCCTTCCCGCGGTCACAACGACCAGGTCCGAGTCTTTGACGTCGGCATAGCCGCCGACCCTCAACTGAACGGGCGAGACGTAAGGAGCGCCGTGCGACAGATCCATGATCTCCCCCTCCGCCCGCTCCTGATTAACATCCACCAGCACCATCTCCCGGGCCAAACCGTTAATAATCGAGGCATAAGCGAATCGCGTACCCACATTACCGCCGCCGATTATCGACACCTTAGGTGTTAGTCCCATCACGTCCGGCCCAACATCCTTCTGAAGGTCTCCATGTGTTTTTTTTCTTCGTCAATGATCCTGGTTAACTCTTCCCCGGCCGCCGGGTCTTCGACACGTTCCCGTACGGCGGCATAAAAATCGATTGAACGCTCCTCCATGATTATCGCCAGCTTCAGCGCCTTCCGCGGGCTGTTTACGATATTCTCAAGATGTTCCTGTTCTTCATAAGGCTTAAAGATCTGGTAGTCAAAACTGCTGAAAAGGTCATTTTCCTCATAGCAGACCTCAGTCTCGCTCTTGGACTTTTCCTCGACAAGTCTGGTTTCGAATAATCGCAGATGGTCCCTCTCCTGTTCAATAAGAAACCGGAATATTTCCTTTGTCTGCTCATTCTTCTCCTTATCCGCCAGATACTCGTAAAACCTGATACCATCCTTCTCGATCTTTTCGGCAATCATATAGGCCTCGGCCCGGTCAAAGTCAACAACCTTTAGACGACCGCCTTTTTCTTCTATCTTCATATCCGTCTCCTTTTCAGAAGCTATTGTAACAGAACGTTTTCCTTTATGTCAATCAGCTCCGGCGCAAACAAGGCATGGGGTCATAAAATAGTGGGTATGCGTCAAAAAATAAAGGCTAAAAGTGCCGAGGGGCAGGAAGCAGAGTAATCAGATTATCAATTCAGCCGGCTGAAAAAAGTTTCAGCTTTGTTTTATCCTGAAATAGTTGACACCTTTTTCATTTACCGCGTTAATTTGATATATTCTTTTAACCACAGAGATAAAAAAGAGACCACAAAGATACGGCTTTTTCTTCTTTTTTCTGTAACCTCTGTGATCTCTGTGGTTGATATTTTAGTCTTTTTTTCGTTGTTACCGTTGCCGACCTTTTTTAAGTTCAAACTCATATGTTTCTGCTGCAAAGGCATCGAATTATCCTTAGATTCATTGACAGGCTCCTTTCTGTCAACCATTTTCAGGATATGTCATTTTCTCCCCGGTCTTGGATCCCCTGTCCGTT
>JAGYOO010000109.1 GCA_018399295.1 Candidatus Omnitrophota bacterium
GTGACTCCCAGTACAAAGGCGGTACAACTTCTGCTCCTTTTTTAGCGTATGATATTCATGCAACAGGATTTTTAAATGCTGCTCATCAACAGCACCTGTAATCTTTTTCTGCAGTTCATCCAGACGATTCTTAATCCCGTCTCGTTTGATCTTGCTCACACAGTCGTTAAAAATCTTTTCGCGGTCTTCGATACCCCAGTCAGTAGCAATAAGATTACTGATAAAGGCATTTAATTCATTATCGTTTAGCCGGGACATCAATACCGCCGGTTTAACATCCGCTTCCTTCTGTTCAAAAAGATGTCTGGCCAGCCGCCGGGCCCGGGGATCGGAAAATTCCTCGTAATTCAGAAGCTGTTTTACCCGCTTAAGAAGAAGCGAGTCATCGAACAAAAGAGACATTAGCATCTTCTCTGCCATATTCTGTAATTTTGACTTATTCTCGCTTCTTTCTTTAGCAACAAACTCCGAACTCCCGCCGGACCTGGTTCTTTTAAGTTCAGAAAGGAGCGTCACTTCCTTAATCCGCAACTCCGAGGCCAACTGTCTGATGTAGGCCTCCCTCACAATATCATTTTTCAGGCGTCCGATCATCTCCAGCATGCTGCCGGCAATCCTTGCATTCTCTTCGGGTACTTCCTTTCGATACTTTTTCGTCAGGACATCGAGCCGGTAATCGAACAATCCGCGGGCCTTCCCCACCAGTTCCTGAAGCGGCTTACCACCCTGTTTTCGAACGAAAGTATCCGGATCCAGTCCTTCCGGAAGTTCCGCGACCCGGACATTCATTCCCTCTTCCATTAGAATATCCAGACTGCGTAAAGCAGCCCCCTGCCCGGCTTCATCCGGATCAAATAAGATGACGACATTCTGCGTATATCGCCGCAATAACCGAACATGGTCAACAGTAAATGCCGTCCCTAAAGAGGCGGAAATATTCTTCACCCCGTTTTGAAACGGAAGGATATAATCCAGATATCCTTCTACAATAATCACGCAATCCTGACGGGAAATAATATCACGGCTCAGGTTAAGTCCGTAAAGCAGTTTCCCCTTTGAATAAATTTCAGTTTCTGGAGAATTTATATATTTCGCGGAACTCTTTTCCTGCCGCAACACTCTTCCCCCGAAAGCGACCACCCGGTTCTGGATATCGCAGATCGGAAACATTATTCGCCCCCGGAAACGATCGTACACCCCGCCCCGGGGATTGCGCAGCGCCAGTCCGGACCTGACGATAAGATCTTCCGGAACCTTTTTCTCCAGAAGAACGTTGCTTAAACCATTCCACTTATCCGGAGAGAATCCCAGCCGGAACAGTTTGATCGATTCCGCTGAAAGGTTGCGTTCCGCCAGGTAACGGGGGGCTGCCTCTCCGTCCGGGCGTCGAAGCTGTTCCTGATAATATTGTGCCGCGAGCTCATTTATCCGATAAAGTTTAGTCCGGACGGAACGCTTATCAGCGGTTCTGCCTCCGGACTCCTCCACCTCAAAGATCACTCCCGCCTTTTCGGCAAGGAACCGGACGGCCTCGGGAAATTCCAACCGCTCTTTAGCCATAATAAAGCTGAAAACATCACCCCCGGCGCCGCAGCCGAAACAGTGGTAAATCTGTTTATCGGCATTAACGGTAAACGAAGGCGTTTTTTCATGATGAAACGGACAAAGAGCCTTAAAATTATTACCCGCTTTCTTCAGCGGTATGTATCCGGAAATAATATCTACAATATCCGAACGCTGCTGTATCTCTTCGAGAACTCTGTCAGGAATCCTGCTCATTTCCGCCTGATCCGGACAAACCCTGAGCACTCCAGGACATCCAGCGGCTGTTTCTTTTCAATCGAGTCAAGAATAAGATTCACCCCCAGGGTGTCGGAAGAAATATGTCCGGCAATTATTACGTTTATATGTTGTTCCCGCGCCTTCTTAAGATGATCGTCACTGATATGCATACCAACGATAGTCCCGATCCCGGCCTGGGAAAGACGCTCAAAAATATCTTTTGACCCCTCGGTACCTCCGGTCATGTCCACGAATATTTTTCCCGGACGAAAATCGCTTTCTCCATTAACGATCTTCGGCCCGGCATTTTCCCTCACAGCCCGCTGATATTCCGGTATCTGTTTCAGAATCTTTATCACGGACTCCAGAGTCTCCGGTTTCTTTTCGTCCAACAGCTTCTGGAGGAACGTGGAGACATGATTGTCAGCGGGTGTATGCACACACATCAGCGGGATGTCCAGAAGTTTTGCCGCGTCGTTCACCTTGGTATGATTAACCGGCAAAAGACGGCGTTCAACTTCGCTGATCCGCTTTCCCATCAATGATTCCACCACATTAACCGGGACCCCGACCCCATGCAGTATATCCGTGTGCATATGCATTACCCGGTGCAGTCCGGCAAGGGCTCGACCTTCGGGATGATGGGCAATAATCAGATCGATCTTCCGGCCTTTTTCCCTAAGCCGGTCCGCCAGAAGCACTTCTCCGACATCGATATCTATACCGATTAAAACCCGGCGGATTTCCTCTTCTGGATTGCCCTGCAGGATCCGCGTATCACTGTAGGGATTATTTAACCGCTCCCGATCAAACTCTTCCCGTTCTTCACCCGAGAGAGAGTCATAGGTCTGCTTAAGTCCGGAAATCTCTTTTTCCACCACAGCTTTACCACGGGGATCCTGATTAATACCCAGTTCAATTATCAACTCATATAATTCTTTCAGCTTCACCTGTGCCTCCTTAAAATATCAATTTTCAATTCCTTTGATCTTACACCCGGAACAATTCCGGCCAGGAACCGGTAAGCAGCTGGAGCCATCTGAACGACTACCGGCGTTGCCAGTGATTTTTCCTCAATGCTCTTCCGGATATATTCCCCGGGAATAAGACTGAGAATAATAAGTAAAAGACTGCCGATAATCAATCCCCGCATTCCCCCAAGCAGCATTGCCGCGGCCTTGAATTTTTCGGCCTTAAATACTCCGGGGAAAATCCGGTCTAAGAATATTCTCAACAGAAACAGAAGTAACGCACAGAAAATCAGGACCAGGATAATGGACGCGACTTCAGCAGACCTCTGAGGAAAAAAAAGGCGTGCTTCCAAAAAGCCGCTTATTGACGGAAAAAAGTGCAACCCCAAAAGAGTTGCGGCCACAGTTGCCGTAAATTTAAATAATTCTGTCAGAAATCCTTTTTCGAATCCTGAAAACCCGGTTCTTACCGTCAGTACCGCCAGTAAAAGATCAACCCAATTAAATTTAAGCATATAAACCTGTTAAAGTATACCACAGGCTGATTTTTTGTCAAGCCGGCCTGTATTAACGTAAATTATTACAAAATATAAAGTTATATTAAAGGAGATAATGCCCGGAATAATCTACTCGCCTTTCGCATAATAGAGTACCCGGACAAATCGCGTTAGCTTGGGATTGCCTCCTTTCTTAGTACTTCTTCCATCCGGGGCTTCCACTCTCTATTCACATTCCAGCCAGGTTTTCCACAATCCTTTTGTATTTCGCAATGCGTTCTCGCGACTCTCTTCTAATTCCAGCTCATAAAACGCATGGTTCCCGGGGATAGATCTAAAGCGGCCGAAACCACTTTGAATTATTTCCGAGTTTACCATCAGGTCAGATTCCAAAAAAACATAACCGATAAGCACCCCATAATAATCTGATTTCTGTTTTCCGAATTTAATTCTGACCCTCTTCCCCTCGATAAGTTCCCGGGTAAACCTTAATGACATTTTTCCCATTGAGATCAGCACCTCAACGGGGATACCGCTCTGCATTGCTTCCCGTCTGATAATCGGGTCTTCAGTAATCGCGGGAACTTCAACACCTGCCAAACGGAGAATCTCTCCGTTTTCCAGGCGCGCGGTTGCTCCGTCAAGAACCTCTACAATCCGAATCGATCGGTAGAAATAATCATTTTCCGCCGCAGCAAAAGAAACTGCCGCGGGTACAAGCAGGAGAAACGCGATCAACTTTCGGCCTACACCAGCGATCAGATTATATCTTTCCATCATCCGCAAAAGAGTAAAAGATTCCGTCTCCAATTATAATATGATCCAAAAGCCTTACCTGCAGTCCTCTGGCCACTTCCGCCAGCCTGGCTGTAAACTCCCGGTCTTCCCGGCTGGGCTGACAGTCACCGGAGGGATGGTTGTGGATACAGATCAAAGAAACCGCGAAATTCTGCAAGGCGCGATGAAACACCTCCCGTACCAGCGGCGCGGCTCTATCCACTGTCCCCTCTTCTACTTCCACAATCTTTATCACCCGATTTTTCGCGTCCAGCATAATCACCTTAAATACCTCGATCTTAAGGTCCCGCAGCCGGTGCATAAGAAGAGCGGCGGCGTCAGCAGAGCTATTCACTTTATTACCACTGGAAACTGTTTCCCCGGCAGCCCTTCGGCCGATTTCAAGAGCCGCCCTGATCTGGGCCAGTTTGGCCGGGCCCAGACCTTTAAACCGTCGCCATACCCCGGGATCGGTATGGGCCATTTTTCGAAACCCGCCGAAACACCGGATTATGTCCCGGGCCAGGTCAAGAGCGCTTTGCCCCTGACTGCCGCTGCGGATAAGGATGGCCAGAAGCTCGCTGTCGCTCAGCTGATGCTCCCCCTTTGACCATAGCTTTTCCCGCGGCCGGTCTTCATCCGGCCAATCCCGTATAGACGTATACCCGGTCTGACTCATTCTGGCTCCCTGATTATTCTGATATCCCGTGCAAAGTTAATAATAAGAAGCAACGTGGCACGGACAACCCTATGCCCGCAGTTCATAACTTATTTGTTTATTATAACAAACAAAAGTAATACAAACAATCGGCTTTTAACTCCATCCCTTCTTTGCCTTAATTGCTTATTGCGTATCGTCTGATCCTGGGCTATAATTTAATTGGAAGCCAACCAGCAAAAGGAGTTGCCGATGTCTCAGAAGAAAAAAAAACTATTTGTATTAGATACCAATGTCATCCTGCATGACAGTTCCTGCCTTTATCAATTTCAGGAAAACGATATAATCATTCCAATCCACGTACTTGAAGAACTTGACCGCTTTAAAAAAGGCAATGAGACTCTGAACTACCACGCCCGGGAATTTGTCCGGGCCCTGGATACGATGAGTGGAGACCAACTGTTCTCTGAAGGAGTCAAGGTAAGTCCGGATCGGGGCCGGATAATCATCAAGCTCGGACAGGCCATGCACGAGAATCTGTCCTTTAACTTTTCCAGTGACAAGACCGACCATCAAATTCTTAATATCGCCTACTGTCTGTCACAGGAAGAGCCGGATGACGTTATCCTCGTAACAAAAGACGTCAACCTGCGGATGAAGGCCAAGGCCATTGGCCTTATCGCCGAAGATTATACTTCTGATCACGTGAAAGATATCTCTGAATTGTATACAGGCTACCGGGTGGAGGAAAATGTATCGGAGGATGTCTTAAAACAGATCTACTGCGAGCCGTTTGAGGTCGAAGCCGCGGCCCTGGGAACGGAAAAAAAACTTCTTCCTAACGAATATATCATCATGCGAAATGAAAAGAAATCGGCCCTGGCCCGTTTTGACCCGCTGACGAAGAACATTAAACGTGTCTCGAAGATCTCCGCCTCCGGAGTCATTCCGCGCAACGCTGAACAGATCTTCGCTCTCAACGCGCTTCTGGACAAGTCAATCCAGTTAGTAACCATTTCC
>JAGYOO010000011.1 GCA_018399295.1 Candidatus Omnitrophota bacterium
TCTCTTTACTGTTTTCCCGAATAACAATATCCTTGCCCTGAAGATCCATTTTAACCTGTGGAGACTGTCCGCAACCGGCCTGAACCTTGAATATCACCCGGATCGATCCCTTGGAAAGCGCGGAATGAAACAGCGGAAGAACTGAGACGCAATCGGTTATATTGTTATTTCTGGGAATCCGGCGAATCTCAAACCGGCCATTCGGAGGCCCGATAATTTCCATCCGGGAATACGCATTTCCGGCCTTAAGCTGAATATAATTTTTCCCCTGATCCCTTATCATCAAGCTTCCGGACAGGTTAAACCCGGCAAATGTAAATTTAAGTTCCCGGGGAGAGATAAACCAGGTTGACAAAAAATATCCATCCTGCGAAGGCACCAGAATCGATTGGGCCTCAAATCCCGGCAACCCGCTTATCTGCCAATTCAGCCTCATTTTATTCGGTTCAGAAAAAGAGGCCTTTATCAGGGTATCGCGGGTAAATCGTTTTCCCTTAGAATAAAAGATAAACAGATTATCCAAGACCTCATTTCCGATTACTTCCCCGAATCGGCTGGAGTAGGCGAACTTATTATATTTATCTGTAAAAACACGGGAATTCATTCCTCCGTTTAATAAAAAGCGGTTAGTATCATCCGTCCGGAAAAACAGATTCAGGGCCGGGCTGAATTCAGACTTTGCGTCAGCCGCGGCAGTAAAATCTTTCTGAAGCTGAGGCTGCCAAAACGGGTGGTTTTTGGGTAAAAGCAACACACTAAAGACAAGCATTATAAAATAAGGACTGCCTTCCCCGGAATACCTTTCCAGCATTTCCGGACGGGGAGAGGTATAACCCATGGTCAAAAATCCGTCCCGGTCGAGTATACCTTCCCGCAGAAAACGATTTACAGTCCCCACCAGCCGGTTCCTCAACCAGGCCATCTCATCTTCGTCTAACAAGTCCAGCATCATGGCCGGCCCGAAACAGCTCAGCCCGGCGAACCGGTAAAGTTTTGATCTACCCCAGAACAACGGCAGCCCGTCCTCCCCATAACAAAGCATCTGATACTTTTTAAACTGAAGGAAACGGTTTTTAATTTTTTCCTTAATCGGATCATACTCTTTTGGCGCGAACCGGCAGAACAGCAGGCCAAAAGAGTAAAATATCCAGGCATTGTAATTATCGTATCTTAATTCCTGTTCCACCAGCCCGTCCCGGTACCAGCCATCTCCGACGTAAAACCTTTCAATGTCCTCCAACACGTCATTTATCTGAGATCCACGATTCTGGCCTTCGAATTTATCAAGAAAGAGAAAGTGAAAGACTTTAAACCACTGCCAATTATTGAACACAAAGTTCCGGCCCGTGCAGTATTCGATATACCGCGAGAACCATTCCCGCCCCTGATCCCCCAGCTCCCCCCATAAACGGGGTACGGCCATAAACGCGGTCATCAAAAACGCGTTCTCCACCAGAATCTGGTTTGAAGCGATGCGTCCGGCATAGGCGGCTGATCGGGGATCAAAGACATTCAGAATAAGCTCCCGGTATGTTTCCATCAGCCGGGGAGAATCATTGTGCGCCAGGAAAAAGCTCAGACCGCCGAAGGTCCGGGCCAGCAACTCGAACCGATCGGATTCCCTGCCGGACCAGCTCACCTGCGGTGCCCGGGTTAGCCGCAGCAATCCACCTCTCCGGTCGTACCGTTTATCAATAACCTTTTGGATCAGAAACAGCAACAGTTTTTCAAACGATTCCCGCGATTCGGAGAGAAAAGGTATCTGACCCTGGTAACGCGAGTAGGTCACCTTATAGACAAACGGATCGATCTGCTTACGCTGAAGCCGGCGGACGTATCTGCCCCCTCCCTGCTTTATACCCGTGAGCGCTGCCTTAATCGTTTGCATACTGCTTCCTTTTATGATTCCGGTAGTGAAAATCGGTAGCGGAAAAGCTCTACGGAAAAGAATAGTAACAGGAAAAAAAACAATGTTCAACTTCCGGTTTCCTTGTTTTCCTGACTCTTTTACTTCATCCCCAAAGGGGATAAGCTGATAAGCTCACAGCTCATAAGCTCATAAGTAAAAGACAGCAAGCAGCATCTTAGCATCTTAGTCGCGCTTCGCTGGACACGCTCGTTGTAGGTTGCAGGCCCTAAAGGGCATCCAGCTGGGGTAATTTCCCCTTCGGGTAAATTCCACAGGGGTTACAGGCAAAAACGATCCTTTAAACAGTCTTAATCCTTTAATCAAATTTTGTTTTTAATCAGTGTAATCTTTTTTGAAATCTATGTAATCAAATTTTAATTTTTAACTCTGTGCTCTCTGTGGTTAAAAGAATACATCAAGTTAACGTCACTAAAAACAGAAAACCTTCCGCGTTTACGCAGAAGGTTTTTTTGGAGCGGGAGAAGGGAATCGAACCCTCGTAAATAGCTTGGAAGGCTATTGTTCTACCACTGAACTACTCCCGCCCGCAGCCATTTAAACCGGATGAAAACTTCTCTGAGTCTTCATCCGGAAATTATGGTGGGCAGGGAAGGATTTGAACCTCCGTAGGCTTCGCCGGCAGATTTACAGTCTGCTGCCATTGTCCACTCGGCCACCTGCCCAAGGCTTGTAATAAACTATATTTAAAAATCTGGAGCTGGCGAGAGGAGTCGAACCTCCACCGGCTGATTACAAATCAGCTGCGCTGCCATTACGCCACGCCAGCCTCAGTCTGTTTTCAAAAACGCCTGAGAAAGGTTGTTCAGAACGTCCGTTGGAGTCAAACTTAACTGGCCGACGTTTTTCACCGCCAAATCTCCGGCCAGTCCGTGAACCCGTGCCGCTGTTTTCGCGGCTTCAAACGGTTCCAACCCCTGTCCCAGCAAGGCGGCGACAACACCGGTAAGCACATCCCCGGTTCCGCCGGTAGCCATCCCCGGATTCCCGGTATTGTTTACGAATACCCGGCCATCGGGAGCGGCAACCACGGTGCCCGCGCCCTTGAGCACGGTTACAACATTATAACTGCTCGAAAACTTTTTTGCAAGCCCTGTCCTGTCCTTCTCTATCTCGCCTGTTGAGACTCCGGCCAGCCGGCTCATCTCTCCCGGATGCGGGGTAATAATCCGAGGACCTTTCCCCTGCTTCAAAATTTTGGCCTCCTGGATCAGGGCATTCAACCCGTCCGCGTCAATGACCATTGGCAGGGTTATCTCGCGAACCAACCGCCGGATCAGGGACTGGGTTTCTTTATTGCGGGAAAGCCCCGGCCCCACGGCGATGATTGTGGCCCGGTCACAAAATTCAACGATTGGGGCGAAAGCCTTTTCAGCCAAACTAGCCTCCGAAGTTTCCGGCAATGCCAGGCTCATTACTTCAGTAAGCTTGATCTCAGCAACAATATTAAGACTGGACGGGATACCAAGCGTGACCATTCCCGCGCCGCTGAACAGTGCTGCCTGGGAACAGAGACAGGCGGCTCCGGTCAAGCCGCGGGAGCCAGCAAGCACCAGAACACGCCCGAACATTCCCTTATGCGACTGAGGATCGCGCTGTTTTAATCGGTTAATCATCGCAGAAGATAACCATAGCCTGGGCATAGCGGCGAGTATGAGAGAGGCTGAGTAATATCCGCTCTATCTTCATCTGCCGTCGCAGGACTTCCATTCGGCCGCGCAAGACTACTTCCGGCCGACCGGATGGATTATTAACAATCTCCACATCCCGAACATTCATTATGGAAAACCCCCGGCCAAAGGCCTTAAGGACTGCTTCTTTTGCCGCGAACCGGGCTGACAGATGTTCAAAGGGAAAGCGCCGGCGATTTGAATATTCAATCTCCTGTTGACTGAATATTTTCGACAGAAAAGACCCCGGCCACTTCCGTGCCGCCCGGCGCAGACGTCCCGTTTCTACTATATCGGTTCCGCATCCAATAACCATTTTCAGTTCACCGCGGTTTCAATTATCGTTTTCATCCGGCTGACCGCCTCAGCCATTCCGGTCAGAACGGCACGGGAAATTATTGAATGGCCGATGTTAAGTTCTTCGATTCCTGTCATCCGCTTTAAAAGTTCAAACGTATTATCATAATTAAGCCCGTGACCCGCGTTCACCCGCAACCCCGTCCGCCTGGCCAGCTCAGCTCCACGAACCAGAACATCCAGTTCCCGCTGCCGAGCCTCGTCGGTATCAGCCCCGGCGTATCTGCCGGTGTGAAATTCTACCAGCACTGCTCCCGCGTCCCGGGCCGCCCGGATCTGCTCTCCCACAGGCTCAATAAACAAACTGGTAATAATTCCCGCCTCCCTAAGATCAGTAACTACCTCTTTAATCCTGACCCGGTGGGCAATAACATCCAGTCCGCCTTCAGTCGTAATTTCTTCCCGCCGCTCCGGGACCAGGGTCGCCTGGTCAGGCTTCACCTTGCAGGCAATGCCCACGATCTCCGCATTCACTGACATCTCCAGATTTAACCTGGTGCGCACTACCCGACGCAGGGTATCGACATCCCGATCGCCAATGTGTCTTCTGTCTTCCCTTAGATGGACAGTTATTCCATCAGCGCCGTTTAATTCAGCGATAACTGCCGCGGCAACAGGATCCGGTTCGATCCCTTTCCGGGCCTGACGAATCGTTGCCACGTGATCGATATTAACTCCCAGCCTGACCATTAATTCCGATTGCCTCCTCAATAGCCTCGGCGATATCTTCCGCCATTCTGATTATCGTTTTTTTCTTTGGACCTTCCAGCATTATCCTGGCCAGAGGTTCAGTGCCGGAATAGCGCAGCACCAGCCGACCGTCTTCTCCCAGCTCCTTCAGAACACTGTCCATCCGCGCTTTCACTGTCTTCAGACTCAGCAGGTCCACTTTTTTGGCGATCCGCACGTTTTTAATCAGCTGCGGATAGCGGAAAAACCCCTGATCCTGCCGGCTGAAACTGATCCCGGTCTGTTGCCGGACACGCATAAGCTGAAGGGCGGTAAGCATCCCGTCTCCGGTAGAGGCATGATCAAGAAAGATTATATGCCCCGACTGTTCACCGCCGAAATTTGTCTTTTGCCGCAGCATCTCCCTCAGGACATACTTATCTCCGACATCCGTCCGCACCAGCACTGCTCCGGATTTTTTCAGAAACTTTTCCAACCCAAGATTGCTCATTGAAGTGGCAATAACCGTATTTTTAACCAGCCTCCCCTGCTTCTGAAAAAACCGGGCGGTTATCCCCATTATCTGATCCCCGTCCATTATCCGACCGTTTTCGTCGCTCATCAGCACGCGATCACCGTCACCGTCGAAAGAAAACCCCGCGCTGGACTGTTCCTTCTTCACGGCTTCGGCCATAACCTCCGGATGCAAAGAACCACATCCGCGGTTAATATTGGCACCGTCAGGCCTGTTATTCAACACAACGACTTTCGCGCCTAATCCGCCAAACAGACGTTCGGCGTAATCACAGACCGCTCCGTTCGCGCAATCGATAACAATCTTTTCTCCCTTAAGGGAAAGTCCGTTCACAGTCTGCCGAAGATGATCAAGATAAGGTTTTGAAGCTACCCGGCGAAGTCGTCCGGTCGGACGATTCCGTCCCGGCCGTGATAAAAAGGCGTAAATATTCTTTTCCAGACGCGCCTCTTCCCGATCCGAAAGCTTGTATCCATTACCCTTAAACATCTTGATTCCATTATCTTCGGCAGGATTATGCGAAGCGCTGATCATAATCCCCAGACTGAAACCACCGTCCCGGGTAAGGTAGGATAAGCCGGGGGTAGGAATTATCCCGGCAGAATACACTTCAGCCCCTTCGGCACGCAGTCCGTCACTCAGGAGCTTTTCGATCTGCGTGCCGGAAGCCCGGGGGTCACGGCCGATAATCACCTTACACGGCGGTTTACCGTTCAGTAGTTCGGCAGCCGCCCGACCGCAGGCGCTGATAATCTCCAATGTCAAGGGCCATTCTCCGAACCTCCCCCGAATCCCGTCTGTACCAAAAAGTTTTTTCGCCTTCATGATCTTAAATGCTCTTATCCTTGATCTCCACCCTGACCATAGGCGGGGCCCCGATCATTTCGATATTAGGCGGCATGATAAACCTGACCGGAGGACTGTATGTCCGACCGGGCTGCAGGCCGCTGATATCGACAAAGGCGGTAACATCTGAGGCGGTTATCCGTTCTATCTCTTTTTCCGGTCCCCTGATACGCACGTTTACCGTTCGATTCGTCAATTCCACCTCGTACAGATTCTTTCCCAAAGGAACGGGCTGACCAAGAAGCTTTACTTCCACATTCTTCAATTCCTTATAAGCCGTTGGCCCGCTGGATGATCTTTGAACCTCGGCCCGAATAAAGACCCAAAGCACTATTGCCAGGACCAGACTAAACAGCTTGAGGAGTGGTTTTTGCCTTCCGAATCCGCTAATCCACATCTGTTTTACGCCTCCATCCGCTGAAAAAAGTCTTGCGCGGCTCCTGTTGTTGAAGAATATTCTTCAACATAAAACTGAAATCCTTACCTTCGAAATCGGTTATCAGTTCCCCGCCCTGCGCAATCACGATCTTTCCGGTTTCCTCGGAAACCACCACGACCACGGCGTCAGTCTCCTCGCTCAGACCAAGCGCGGCCCGGTGTCGAGTTCCGAACCGCCGATCCAGGTCCGGTTTACTGGAGATGGGAAACAGACAGCCAGCGGCGATCAGACGGCCACCCTTAATGATCACGCCGCCATCATGCAGCGGCCCCAGAGGAGAAAAAATCGTAGTCAGGGTTTCCGCGGTTACCACGGCGTCCAAACGCACTCCGCTCTCGGCATAATTCTTCAGTCCGATGTTTCGTTCAAAAGCGACGAGCGCGCCGATTCTCTTCTGCGCCAGGCTGGAAAGAGACTGACTGACCTTATTTACCACCCCTTCTTCAATTAAAGGGGAAAACATCTCAAAGAAATAAGTCTGACCGATTTGGCTCAGACCGCGGCGAATTTCGGGTTGAAAAATAATAAGAAAGCCGATAACCGAAATAGCGAACAGCTTAGTCAAGATCCAGTTTATTACCCCAAGCCCAAGAAGATTCGTAAGTAAAAAGAGCAGAAACAGCACGACAATCCCCCGCAGCAAAGGGATTACGCGCGTTCCCCGGATAAAGATCATCAGCCGGTAAAGCAGAAACCAGATGATGGCGATTTCCAGCATCGCCCTCATTACTTCCGCGAACCGTAACTCCATTACACCTTCACCTCTTCACGTCCGGACAGGGCCCGAGCCATCAATATTGTTTCTCTCATATGCTTCACGTCATGTACCCGTACGACATCCGCGCTCCCGGCAAAAACCGGCACGCAGATACTGGCAGCTGTTCCAAACTCCCGGTCTTTAACTCCCACCCCACCCAACAATTTACCGATAAAAGATTTTCTTGAAGTACCCAGCACGACCGGTCGATCCAGTGACCGCAGACAGGCCAGCTCGCGGATGAGGCGAAGATTATCCTCCCCGATTTTGCCGAAGCCAATACCCGGATCAACTGCCAGACATTCTTCTTTAACTCCGGCCTTAAGCGCTGTCTTCTTTGCCTGAGACAAAAACTCAACGACTTCTGCCATTACATCAGTATACTTCGGAGCGATCTGCATGGTGCGCGGAGTTCCCTGCATATGCATCAGGATAAGCCCGGCGTTAAATTCAGCCGCCACCCCGGCCAAATCCGGATCAAACCGGAGAGCAGAGATATCATTGATTATGCAGGCCCCGAGTTCCAGGCAAACCCGGGCAACGCGTGAACTGGCGGTATCGATTGAAACAGGAACGCACAGCCGTCCCGCCAGACTTTTAAGTATCCGCTCCAGCCGGACAAGCTGTTCTTCGATCGGTACCGGATCCGCTCCGGGCCGGGTGGATTCGGCGCCGATATCAATAATATCAGCGCCTTCATCTTCCATCCGAAGGGCTCGTTCCACGGCGCGTTCCGGCTCAAGAAACTCTCCTCCGTCGCTGAAGGAGTCAGGGGTAACATTGAGAATGCCCATTATCCGGGGAAATGAACAGTCTATCTCCCGGTCCCGGCAACGCCATAACATCTTCTTATTCAAGCCGATTCAGACCTTCCGTTCTTCAGGTTCGGTTTCCATGTCATCGGCCTTTTTCACCGGCGCTCCCGCCTCGACAGGAGGTTTTTCCTTCAGCAGCGGTGTTTCTTTTTCTTTTTCTTCGTCAGTCATCGGGGCCGCCGGCAGACCCAACAGCTCCCGCACCTGATGCGAATCAAGGACCTCCTGTTCCAGAAGAGCCTCGGCCAGCATCTTCAACCGCTCTCTGTTTTTTTCCAACAGACTGCTCGCCTCAGCATAACAGCCATCGATTATCTTCCTGACTTCCTGGTCGATCATCACAGCCGTATGCTCGCTGTAGTTTTTCTCTTCCATTATATCGCGCCCAAGAAAAACCTGCTGCTGTCGGTGGCCAAAGGTCAGGTGTCCGAGTTTTTCACTCATGCCAAATTCACAGACCATTCTCCGGGCCGCCTGAGTTGCCATGGCCAGGTCATTATGCGCGCCGGTAGTCACTTCATTAAACGCGATCTCTTCACTAGCCCGCCCTCCGAGAAACACGACCAACCGGCCGATAAGTTCACGCTTGGTCATCAGATAACGGTCTTGCAGAGGCAGCTGAAGAGTGTACCCCAAAGCCGCGGTACCGCGCGGAATAATCGATACCTTGTGTAGGGGATCAACATCCGGGATTAGGACCGAAAGCAGGGCATGTCCGGCCTCGTGATAGGCCACAATAATCTTTTCATTCTTATGGATAACCCTTGACTTGCGTTCCGGACCCGCGATCACCCTTTCAATCGCATCCTGCATCTCCACGGTAGTCACGAAATTTTTATTTCTCCTGGCAGCCAGAAGAGCCGCCTCATTTACCAGATTCGCAATATCCGCTCCGGAAAATCCCGGAGTCTGGCGAGCGATAGCCATAAGATCAATATCTTTATCCAGCTTGATATTCCGGACATGTACCTGCAGGATTTCTTCCCGTCCGTTAAGATCCGGCCGATCGATCACTACCTGCCTGTCGAATCTTCCCGGCCGCAACAGTGCCGGATCAAGAACATCCGGCCGGTTAGTAGCCGCGACAAGGATTACGCCTTCCTGGGTGTTAAACCCATCCATTTCCACCAGCAGGGCATTAAGCGTCTGCTCGCGTTCGTCATGGCCGCCGCCGATTCCGGCAAACCGCTGGCGTCCAACGGCATCGATCTCATCAATAAAAATGATACTGCCGCGGCCGCTGGTTTTGGAGGCTTTTTTTGCCTGTTCAAACAGATCCCGAACCCGGCTGGCTCCAACACCAACGAACATCTCCACAAAATCCGAACCGCTAATACTGAGAAACGGAACCCCGGCTTCTCCGGCCACGGCCTTGGCCATCAGAGTCTTTCCCGTACCGGGAGGTCCCATAAGAAGAACCCCCTTGGGTATCTTTCCCCCCAGCCGCTGGAATTTCTTCGGATCTTTTAAGAACTCGATTACCTCCTGAAGCTCTTCTTTAGCCTCATCAACGCCGGCTACATCCTTAAAAGTAACCCGAACATTGCTTTCACTTCCCTGTTTAACCCGGCTCTTGCCGAAACTCCACAAGCGATTCCCGCCAGCCTGGGATCCTCTATACACAAACCAGATTATAAGCGCCAGGATAAATAGCGGCCACATCAGAGAAAGGATGTTAAGCCAGAAAAAATTAGACTGATTAACCACGAAATTATCGACATTTTCACGCAGAGCGGCTATGAGTTCAGCATCGTTCGGCGGGATGTTGAGCGCAAACTCCTCGCCGTTGCTAAGCAGCACATCAACCTTATTTTCCCCCAGTTCGACCCGGGCGATCTCCCCGGTTTCCGGGTTATTTTCAACCATCTGGAAAAATTCCGAATAAGTTATCTCCTCCTGCGTTGTCCTGCGATACTGTTCAGCAATACTGCCAAGTATAAACAGGATAAACATCGTCAAGGCAAAAGCAAACAGTAATCGGCTTAAGCGATTGGGCTGTTCAGGTTTACGCTTTCCAACGTTGTTTTTTCGATTATTATTAAAGTCTTTACTCATTATTTTCCTCTCTAAACCCGTTGCCGGGAAAGTTTTTGTTTTTTTTTAAAAAAAATATAAACTAAATTGTAACAAAATTACGCGTAAAAAACAAGGGGCAGGGGTTTTAGCACGAACGTTCACAGGCATTACTAACACAAGATAAAATAAACTATAGACTTATGGCCAACCTTGATCCGCACAGCCAAGCCCCGGCCATTCCAATCAAGATTACTACAGTCTGCGTCGCGATAAGTACATATGCCTGCCTGGCCCCGACCTTGTACAGGATTCGCATCATCCTTGCTTCAGCGTGAAGCAGAATAAGTACAAGCAAGAAGCCAGCCACTCTCCAAACCAATGAGGAAAAAGCGGCAAGAATAAACATTGAAAACAACCAATACGGCAGCAGATACACCCTGCAAAGAAAAGAGCTTCTGAATCCGGCCTCCAGATTCCTTCCCTTGACTGTAATCGCGTTGGAATAAAGCCAGTTCAGGATAAAACTTGCTCCAGCGACAAGATTCAAGCTCAGCAGAAAAATCCCCAGACTCGCCAGCACGATCCAGCCGAGCGGCGGATACAATGACGGCAGATTTATCAAACGGAACAGATTAATAGAGACAACGAATAAAAATTGAAACGTGAGATAGACCGCAAAAAAATCCACCTGGATCCGATCATTAGCGAGCACCCGCGGGAATACTTTGTCCGGGAACGCGATAACCAGAAATCCGTCCAACAGCCGGAATGATTCCCCTTCCTTCATGCGCCGCAACAGGTGTTTCCCGGGCACTGAGGCTGCGCCGGGCAGGCCTTATTCCCGCATTCCAGGGCCTGCGACCCTTTAGACATAATGTGTCCCTGAGAAAACATTTTTTTCATATTCTTACTCGCGCATTCCGGACACTCGGGAAAAAACTCTGTTATAAGGCTTTTCACCAGAAACGGACTGACCTTTCCGCAATTCAGACATCGATATTCGCAAACCGGCATCTCTTTCCTTTTTTTCTGATTATTCCCCTCTCCGGCGCATTGTCTGTTCCTGATCAAGAGGTGTTGTCTTCGGTTTTTTCCGATCATAAACCACTACCGTTTTCAGCCCGGAAAATTCCTGCCTCAATCTCTCGAGTTCAGCCGGCTCCAGTGGAGCACAGGCGCAGGCCCGGGTAGGAGTATTCAGCTGGACCTCATCCGGTCTGATTTCGCGGGCGATTTCAGCAATCCGTCCGGCCTCCTGCCGGTTCTCCTTTACCAGCATTACCTGCAGAGCCAATCGGCCGGAAAACTCCCGGCGGAACAGGGAAAGAGCCCGGATCAGGGCATCTAACTCAAGATCCGGAACCGGATTATTTACTTTCTGAAAGGTTTCCTGCGATCCCGCGTCAAGCTTGGCCACAACAAAATCAGCCTCCGACAGATCCTGCCGCACCTCCGGCAGTCCCAGGAGAGTTGAATTCGTAAGAACAGCCACCGGTTCGGACCTTACCTTTTTAACTTCCCGGATAACCTCCCCCAGATTTATCGCCAGCGTCGGCTCGCCCCGACCGGAAAATGTAAGGTAGTCTATCCCAACCTTCGGCAAATTCTTTAACTCTTCCATAACGCTTTTTGTCGGCACGAAGAGTTTTCTTTCCAAAGCACAGACCGGGGCTCTTCCCACCTGGCAATAGATACAATCAAAATCACATATTTTTTTTGACTGAGAGACCAGATCGATTCCCAGGGACTTTCCCAGCCGCCAGGAATTTACCGGGCCGTAAATATATTTAAACTCATTCATCTGATCACTCTTTAGTTGAGGTTAAAAAAACTCCCGCGACAAACAGTATTTTACCGCATTGTCTGATCGATTAAAAGCAGTTTCGGGTCAGATCGAATAGACCAGAGAAAACAACACCTTAGCGTCGTTTCTCTGCGCGTCTCCATGAGGTTCAGCGTTATAATCATCAATAAGACTGAACCGGAGGGAAAGATTTTCACTCAGCGGATCGGTGAGCTCCGTCTCGGAATGAAACCGGTAGTCACCCAAGGAAGAAACGCTGAGAAAAAAAGTCATATCATAACTGAAAACAAGCCCGGTGGGAAATTCCCTCTTCAGGAAAGCCCGGGGGGTAAGCAACGCCTCGGTACTTTCGTTCGAACCGTCGTAGTATTCGGCATAAGAAGCGCCCGCGCCGACTTCAGCCATGGCTTGATAATCTTCCTGATCCACAAACCAGTATCCTACCCCGATTGAAGGAATGATCCGATAATCAACATTGGAAAACTTATCATGTTCAGCTTCCAGTTTATAAAAATTATACCATTTATATTGGCAGAAGCTGAGGGCATAGCGCAAAGAGGCAAAGTATTCCTGCTCATTCATCTCATCTTCCTGAGAAGAATAAAATGTCCTGGCTCTGCCGGTAAACTCATTTTCACAGGTTTTCCGGTTTATCCTTCCCTGCAGCTGCAACTGAGTACTTTCACTGTTTCCAAACGACTGATTATAGCCGAGCGACAGCTCTCTTTCCCATACCACCGGCTCCGCCTCCTGCGCCAGCAGCGAAGAACCTGGCAGCAGGCAAATCAGACACCCAATCAATACAACTGCGGATCTAAATATAAGCATTTTATAAAGGGGTTTAAGTCAGAAATGATAACCCGGACAATACCTTAATTTTATTTTACAGATATCTCCGGAAAACGCAACTATCGCCCACAAATTGGCAACCAACCGGTGCCAAATTCAGACCCGGGTCAAAAGCTGGTTTTCCGGCAGAGAGCTTACTGTCTCTTCAAACCGTTTCAGACTGGAAGCGATCTTCTTCAGATCCTCATTCTCGCGGTAGGGAATCTCTCCGCTGCCATTTTCTTCCAGACAACTTATAACACTTTTAATCGTCAGGTCTTCCGGACTGCGGGCAATCTGGTAGCCTGAGTCCTGGCCGGTTTTCTCCTCAGACCGTAATATAAGCCCGACCTGTTCAAGTTCAAACAGGATCTGCCGGACCAGCCGGATAGGAAGCCCCAGCTTATCATACAATTGATTTTCACTCAGCGGCTTCCCAGCTTTTTGAAAATTTTTAACCAGCGTAACCATGATCTGCAGCGTAAGCAGCCGTTTCAAACTGTACTTGATATTGAGACAATCCGGTTCATACTCATAGGTCCGGACATTCTGCCAGGCAAAAGACAGCTCCGCTCCAAACAGCATTATAAGCCAGCTCATCTGGAGCCAGACCAAAAACAGCGGCAGCGCGGCAAAGCTGCCGTAAATCGCGTTATACCGGGCGACCCCGATCTGAAATCCAACATACACCAGCTGCACCAGCTGATATATCGTTCCGGCAACCAGCCCTCCCAGGACAGCAGCGCCGGCCTTCACTTGTGTATTCGGAATAAAAATATACAAAAACGTAAACAGGATCCACACGACCAGGTACGGAATAAGCCTGAACAGCGGTAGAAGAAATCGGGCAGTTTCCAAGGGCAAAAACTGTTCGGCCAGAAGGCTCAGCCGCGTGCTGATAAACACCGTCGCGCTGCTGGAGATTATAAACAGCAGCGGAGCGATAAGGATCACGGCGATATAATCGCTGAAGCGGCGGGCCGGAGGACGAATCTCTTTTACCCCCCAGATGTCGTTAAAAGATCTTTCCATAAAAGTAAGCATCCGCACGACCA
>JAGYOO010000110.1 GCA_018399295.1 Candidatus Omnitrophota bacterium
TGGCCCGGGATTTTTTTTCCGATAACAGGATATATCCCTTTTCCTCCAGCGCCTTCAGATAATCCCGGACCGTGCCGGTGGAACCATATCCGAATTCAGCGGCAATCTCCCGAATGGTCGGCGGCAGACCGTTGCGGACCTGCTCCCGGATAAACGCCAGCACTTCGCCCTGTTTTTTAGTAATCATACCCCCCCCTTTTTTCTTTAACCTTATGCTAAAAACCAGTATACCGCACATTTGTGTGGTAAGTCAAGAAAAAACACTCTTATTATCGTAAGACATTAAAAACATGAGGTTAAGATAAACAGAGGGGCACTATCTGCGGATTATACTAAGCTCAACATCAACCTTTTCGCCAAACACGCGGGGATTTACTGAACCGCGTGAGCCGACATAAAATTCAGGCCGAACCAGAGGCGGCGGGGTAAGCCGTTCCAATTCATTAATCTGCTGCAGCGAGGCCAGCATCTCCGGAAGCTGTCCGTAATTTATCTGAAAAACGAACTTTATCCCCAGCCCGGAATCGTCGCGAAAACGCTGCGTTTTCAATTCCGCGACCCCGGAGACTGTCTTTAAAACCGTTTTACCCGGCCCAGAGAGGCCCGATAATCAGCCGCGCGCATCAGCCACTTCTGCCGGCTGTCCTGGATGATCAACCCCTGGTTGCCGGAAACCTTTACCTCTTTAACAGCCGTGTCATCCGAAAGCATACCTTCCGGTCCCTCCCGGACTTCCCCTGAAGCCGAACCGCATAGCAGCGCTCCGAATGCCGCCGCGAACAACAGTGCCATACCCAGCCGCCGGGGCAAGATACCTTTCTCCGGCGTCCCAGATTCATCCTGACGCGGCTTTTGATAAAGCCCTTTCATCAACTCCGCCATCCGGGTTAACGAACCGACCCGGGTCGAACATTCAGAACACGTTTGAAGATGCGCGCGCATGTCCCGGCGGCGCGGCCGGTCCAGCCGGTCTTCCAGAAAATCGAACAACAGCTTGCGGCATTCGCGGCAATCCATGTTCAATACTCCTTTTATCAAGTCCTGGGTTTACCCAGCAGCTTGAACATCTTCTTTTTATACGCCTCCACTCCCGGCTGGTTAAACGGATTAACGCCATTAAGCAGTCCGGACATGGCCACCGCGCGTTCGAAAAAATAAAACAGCTGACCAAGATGATATGGAGTGCGGGCAGGCATTTCAATGGTAAGATTAGGCACTCCGCCGGAAAAATGGGCCTTGGCCGTGGCCTCGTAGGCCTTGCTGTTTATAAACCCCACTTCCTTTCCGGCAAGATAATTCAGATTATCGATATTATCTTTCCAGGCCGGAACCTTCAGGGACGACTCTTTCTTCACCGTCAGAAAGGTCTCAAACATATTTCTCCGGCCGTCCTGGATCATCTGTCCCAGGGAATGAAGGTCGGTAGTGAAGTTGGCCGTGGCCGGCCAGACGCCCTTATGGTCTTTACCTTCGCTTTCCCCGAAAAGCTGTTTCCACCACTCGCAGACATAATGGAGTGACGGGTGAAAAGCCGAAAGGATCTCAATATTCTTGCCTTTAGTATACAGCACATGCCTCAGGGCCGCGTAGGCGTAAGCAGGATTATTTTTAATATCCGGCTTTGAGCCTTTCCGTTCAAAGTCAGCCGCGCCTTTCAGCAGCGCGCGGATATTTATGCCCGCGGCCGCGATCGGAAGAAGGCCTACCGGGGTCAGAACCGAAAATCTTCCGCCGATGTCATCCGGGATAACAAAGCTTTTATACCCCTGCTCATCGGCCAAACGGCGCAAAGCGCCCTGGCTTTTATCAGTTGTCGCGATGATCTTCTCCGCGGCCTTTTTTTTGCCGTAAATCCTATCCAGATATTGCCTTACGATCCGGAAGGTAACCGCGGTTTCCGTGGTCGTCCCGGACTTGGAGATAACATTAACCATTACCTTTTTCCCCTTAATGACCTGAAGCAGATCATTAAGGTAATCGGCGCTGAGGTTCTGCCCGGCAAAATAGATCAGGGGTTTAGTATCGGAACGCTGCTCGGAAAAAAAAGGTTTAAGAAAATCGATGGTCGCGCGGGCGCCAAGATAGGAACCGCCGATTCCCAGGACCAGAAGCACGTCAGCCTCCTGCCGCACCCTCCGGGCGGTGGCCTCGATATCCCGAAGAAGCCTGGATGAAAAAGAGGAAGGCAGATCCAGCCAGCCCGCGTACTCACATCCGGGGCACTGCTTTTTCTGAAGGCTGTCATGAATAAGCCGGATCGGCTTAGCCACGTCATCAAGTTCTTTCTTACTGACGAATCCGCTAAGATTACTCTTTATCAACCGGATGTTTTCCACAATGCCTCCTTTATGCTGAACGTCTAATCAGAATCACCAGGAACTCACCAATATCTGATCGCGGAGAACAACTAAAGCACGGATCTCAAGCGACAGAAAAGCGTCCTTAATTTATTCTGAAACACTTACCGGTAATTGTCAAGAAGGTTAGCCTCCGGACATGCGGCCGATTTTACAGCCAACCGCAGAAAGCCAGGGCGCAGATAGTCTTGGCATCAACTATCCGGTTGGCTTCAAAAAGCTCGCGCGTCTGCTTTCGGCTCAGCACACAGGGTTCGATTATCTCGTCATCTTCCAGCGCGGGATTATCTCTTTCCAGGCCGTGAGCCAGATAAATGGTTATCTTTTCCGTGGTATACCCGGGCGTGGGATAGATCTGCCCGAGACGGGAGATCTTTTTTGCGATATAGCCTGTCTCTTCCCGCAGTTCACGGCGGGCGCAATCCAGCGGTCTCTCACCCTCATTCAGGGTGCCGGCCGGCAATTCCAGGATGTACCGGTCAATCACCGGGCGGTACTGCTCGAGAAAAACCATTTTATACCGGCTCAACAACGGGATAATCAAAACCGCGCCCGGATGTTTTACGATCTCCAGATCCATCAGCCGGCCGTTCGGCAGCATCTTCTGCTGCTTTACCACGTTTAAAAGCTTACCCTTGAATTCCATTTTCTGTTTTTTCATAATATCGTATCCAAGAAAAAAGGGGCGGACTGAACGTCCACCCCTTTTAGTTATGACTGGTTCAAATGCCCTTTGTCATTACCAGTTCGATCAGGTCTACTACCCGGTTCGAATAACCCCATTCATTGTCATACCAGGAAAGCAGCTTGAAGAATCCCTGGCCCATCTTCAGCGTGCTTAATGAATCAAAGATCGAGGAATGAGTATCGCCGATAATGTCCACCGAAACGATCGGCTCGTCACAATACCGCAGAATGTTCTTCATCAACGGATCTTCGGAGGCCTTTTTCATCGCCGCGTTAAGTTCTTCCACTGAAGGATCTTTGCTGAGTCTTACCGAAAGATCCACAATCGATCCCGTGGGAACCGGCACGCGCATGGCCAGACCATTGAGCTTGCCGTTAAGTTCCGGGATTACCAGTCCGACCGCCCGAGCCGCGCCGGTGGTAGTCGGGATGATCGACAGCGCCGCCGCGCGGGCGCGCCGCAGATCGGAATGCGGCAGATCCAGAATATTCTGATCATTCGTATACGCGTGGACAGTCGTCATTAACCCCTCGACCACACCGAAATTATCGTTTATAACCTTCACCATCGGCGCCAGACAGTTAGTGGTACATGAGGCGTTGGAGATAATAATATCTTCGTTCTTCAGATCACCGTCGTTTACTCCGAGAACAATGGTATTATCGATTTTATCTTTAGCCGGAACGGTCAGAATAACTTTTTTCGCGCCCGCTTCCACGTGTCCCATTATCAGTTCCCGCTTATTGAATACCCCGGTAGACTCGATGACCAGATCCACAACCTCGTCTTTCCAGGGCAGCTGCTTCGGATCACGCACGGACAGGATCTTTATCTCCTTGCCGTCAACAATGATCGAACCATCCCCGGCTTTAACGGATTTCGGATATACGCCGTAAACTGAATCGTATTTCAGAAGATGGGCCAGGGTTTTGGGGCTGGTCAGATCGTTTATCGCGATAATCTCGATATCTTCACGCTCCGACGCGATCTTAAATACCTGCCGGCCGATTCTGCCAAAACCATTAATTGCGATACGAATCCCCATCCTGTACCTCCTTTAAGTTTAAATAATGACTCCCTTACGGACTGCCGCATTCCCGCAGCAGAGCCGCTGCCGTTTCCGGCGGGCTGGGATTAATGTAAAACCCGGTTCCCCACTCAAAACCAGCGGCCCGGGTCAGTTTGGGCACAATCTCAATATGCCAGTGAAAATAGTCCAGTTCCTCTTCAATCTGGACGGGAGATGTGTTAATAATAAAATTAAACGGGGGATCTGTCAATACTTTTTTTAGACGGAAAAGGGTACGCCGGAGCATCTCCGCCAGCAGCCGCAAAGACCGGTCTTCCAGGCGGTAGAAATGGGAATGATGCGACCGGGGAATAATCCAGGTCTCGAACGGCGAAGTGGAAGCAAAAGGAGCAAAACAGATGAACTCATCATTCTCATCCACTATCCTCACCCTGTCTTCCTGTTCCTGCCGGATGATATCGCAAAACACGCACCGTTCCTTGAACTCATAATACTTTTCCGCGCCGCGCAAGGCCTCGTTTACCTTTTTCGGAACAATCGGCAGGGCAATCAGCTGGGAGTGAGAGTGCCGCAGCGAGGCCCCGGCGCTCCAGCCATGGTTCTTGAACACCAGCACATACTGCAGTCGCCGGTCCTGTTTAAGGTCGATAAACCGGGCGCGATAGGCCCGGATAATCCGCTCAAACTGGGAATCATCCAGATCAGCGATAGAAAGAGAATGGTCCGGGGTCTCTATGATAACCTCGTGCACTCCAACTCCATTCATCCGATCATAAGCGCCCAGTCCTTCCCGCTCAAGCTCACCCTCTGCCCGCAGGGCCGGAAACTTATTCGCTACCACCCTTACCTTCCAGCCGGACTCATCCTGTTCACAATATATATCTCCGGGAATCTTCTCTTCATTCCCCGGGCAGAACGGACAGAAGCGGAATTCAGGGGCCGGGCCCGCGTTGTCCGGATGATGGAAGTCCTGAGGGAAAAGAGGATTATCAATCTGTACGATTATCCACCTTCCCAGAACCGGATCACGGCGCAGCTGCTGCATTTATACCTCCGTATCCCGCAAAAATCCAGCCGCGTCTTCCGGAGGGGTGGGATTGATGTAAAACCCGCTCCCCCATTCAAACCCGGCCATCCGGGTAAGCCGCGGCATTATCTCGATATGCCAGTGATAATCATGCTCCACGGTGCGCCAGTGTCCGGTAGAAGTTATCCGGCGGAATGGAGCGGTGTGGATCATGAAATTATAAGGTGGATCATTAAGGCCGACAGAAAGTTTTTTAAGCACCGTCTTCATCATCCGGCCCAGTCCGGCCGAATCACGCGAACGGTAGAAATCGCAAGAATGATCTTCCGGAAGCACCCAGATCTCAAACGGAAATCGGGAAGCAAACGGGGCGATCGCGACAAACCCGTTGTGGCGGGCGATTATCCGCGATCCGTCCCGGATCTCCTGGTGAATAAGATCGCAGAACAGACAACGTTCGCGGTATTCATAATAACGGCGTGAACCGGAAAGCTCTTCCTTGACCCGGCGCGGATTAACAGGCAACCCAATAAGCTGGGTACGGGAATGCCGGCAGGGACTCGCCCCGGCGCCGGCGCCATGATT
>JAGYOO010000111.1 GCA_018399295.1 Candidatus Omnitrophota bacterium
TTCCTGTTGTGCCTGCTCCCCAAAACGGCCCAGTCCCTGGGCGCCATTGATCCGGTCAGCGGCCAGCAGAGCGTGACTTCGATCACAGATTACGACAAAAAGGGACGGGCCTCGATCGTATGGCAGGTAGGTGAAGGCGGGATGGTCAAGTCTCAGGAACATGTCTACAAGTCGAACGGTCTTCTTGATTACACCCAATCGTTCGGAGTCGAGCGTGACGATATGGGTAACGCGGTAATGGAGAACGGCGATTTTTCGTATATTCTTACCGGAATAACTACCTATGACGGGATCGCCCGGCCGGACGCGGTGTTCAGTCTGGTTTATAATGAGGCTGGTCAGGCAATTGATAAAGAAGGAAATGTGATTGACCTGAGTTCCGGTACAGAACAGTTTATGGAGATGCAGCAGAAGTATGTGTATAATCGCAACGGTTTTCTTGGGGAGACGCGGAACTATGGGTTTAATAACACCTTTACCGGCCGCGTTGTGTATGATGTTTACAGCCGTCCGACCCTGGCCTATAACGAGCGGGGACAGGAAACCCAGATGTATGCTTACACCTCCGGACAGGGTGCCGGGTACGATGGTTTTCTCAGCCAAACGGTGAATTACGGAGAAAATAACACCATTACCGGCTGGACGAATTATGACAACAAAGGCAAGCCGAGTGAGGGGTACAACCATGCCGGCAGCCTGCTTCAGTCGTTTGTGTACGACAGTAGCGGATTGCTTGTCCGCAGCATCAGTTACGGACGCGGTAGTGAAGACTTTAATGAGATAATGGCGGCAACCGTAGGAGATTACAGCGCGATCGCCGCTCTCTGGCAGGACGCCTGGGACAGTGATCCGGACATGGCGTTTGTGTTCGGAGATATGGATGGCGAGACTCTGATGAATGCCGGTTGGGCCTACTTTAACAACGGAGACATGGAGACTGCCAAGGCCTGTTTTCTCAAAACTATTCAGCTTTACGGCGGTCTGGCTGAGGGTGAGCCCGCGCTGGAAAACCATGTGGGTACGGCCTATCATATGATCGGTCAGATCATGGAATCCGAAGGACAGGCTAATCTGGCTCAGAGTGCTTATACAATTCAGGCCGCGGATTACGCGGATGCCGTGGCCCTTGCCGCCGATGGGGTTACCTGGGAATCGGTAACCGACTGGTCAGTGAGCCGGCTGCAGGATATGGGGGCAACCAGTTCAATGGCAACCGGGTTTACGGTATATGGCGGAGATTCCCGGCCCATGGCTACCTATCAGTATTATAATGACGGGGAGAACGGGCTTCAGGCGACTAAAGTCCAGGAATACAATTACTCGTATACCCAGACCTACCGGGATGAGAACGGACAGACGCAGGAACGTACCCAGTATTCTTCGTTTGTCCGCGGTACGAGTAATTTCGGAGACAATGGCGTGAATAACGGATTTACCGATTTTGATAATTATGGACGTCAGAACGCCAGCTATAATGAAGAAGGAGAAATGGTCCAGAAGTACAACTACTCGCGCAACGGATTTCTCCAGTACACTACCAGTTACGGCAGGGATAAGGCGGTAAACGGCTATACTGTTTTTGATTTCTACGGAAGACATGTTGCCAGTTTTAACAATGCCGGTTCCGTGCGGGGCATCTCTTCCGCGGCTATCGCCGAACTGAGCCACGGTTTGGTCTCCGGCGAGAATGCCGACGGTGAGACTGAGGTTTTGAGTGAATCCTGGCAGCCTCATTTGAAAGGATTGACCCAGACGTTTGAGTATGGTGACGATGGGTTCATGAATACCAGCAAATCCTGGAGCGAGGCTACTGAGGTCAGTGTCAACACTCTGTCCAGTTTCATCAAGGCCATGGGGCCGGAGGGCAGTTCTACGGAAAGAGACGGTTATTATCGCGCCGAATACGACTTTAATGATGACGGAATGATAAACAACGAGGATCTTCAGCTGTTTGAAGAGGCCTTCTCCGGTATCAGCGAACTCGCGGCCGCGTTTGATACGGTACAGGGCGACGCGGGTTACAACAGCTCCTTTGATTTTGATTCTGACGGAGATGTTGATCGCAACGATGTGTCGCTTTTTGGCCGGACCTTTGATTCCTCAACCAAGTTTACGCCGACCTACAATGGGTTTACTGAATATGATTCGTACGGCAAGGCCTCTGCAGCATTTAACAAAGAAGGCATTGCCACCCAGGATTTTGTCTATAATTCCCGGGGATTCATGACTGAGGCCCGCTCCTTTGGTCCGGCGTTTGATCCGGACGGCAATATGGTGATGGATGGTGAGCAGCCGGCTATGATCCAGACCGGATCCACCCGGTATGATGAGAGATCAAAGCCGGTTGAGACCTGGAGCTGTTATGACGCGGACGGCTCCGGTACTATTGAAGAAGGAGAAATGGCTAAGGTTCAGGAGTATGTGTATGACCGGGGCTTTCTGACCCAGACGAACAACTTCGGTGATTTTGATGCGGATGGCGTTCAGGTCAGCGCCGGGTATACGACCTTTGATAAACTGGGCCGGCAGGAAACCAGTTTTAATGAACTGGGTGAAAAGACCGCGCAATACCGTTACTCCCGGCAGGGTTTTCTCCAGGAGACATTCAACTACGGACAGAGCGGAACATATACCGGCAAAACGATAATGAACAAAGAGGGCCGGGCTTCGGCAAGTTATAACATGGCCGGAGACGTGTTGACCGGGCGCGGACTTACGCAGACATTCAACTACAACCAGTTTGGATTCATGGATTCATCCGTGGGATACGGAAGGGAGCAGACTGAAAATCAGACTACGTTCTATGATGGCGCCGGCAAGGCCCTGAGAGTGGAAAACCATAACGGGATAACAGTATCTGCTTATGATTACAATCAGCGCGGATTCATGGAAAAGACTACCGCCCTGGAGTTCGTGCAGGATGATTCCGCTTCCGGTGAATGGGCGGTGGACGTAACCAATAAGAATACCGGCGAGACCAGACATGGGTACTATAAGATCTCCAGCTACACTACATTCGACGCGTATTCGCGGCCCGAAGAATCCTATCAATGCTACTGGGACACCCCGGACGGTGAAGGAGCCTTGGTGCAGAGGTATAACTATGAGACAGAAGATGGGCAGCAGACCGGTTTTCTGGTGAGTGTCACGAACTTCGGTACCGACGGCGTGACCGAGATCGGAAAGACGACCTTTGACCGGTATGGCCGAAACGAATCCAGCTTCAATGAATACGGCCAGCAGACCGCTTCCTATAAGTATTCGCGGGACGGTTTTCTGGATGAGACTTATGGATACAATGCCGGGACCAAAGCCAGTACTACCGTATTTGATAATTACGGCCGGCAGATCGAGACCCGGAATCATCGGGGAGCGGTAACACAGACCTATAATTACACCGAGGCCTCGGGTTCTGAGTTTACGGGAAAACTTCTGACCAGCACGAGCCGCGCTGAGGACGGGGTTGAGACCGGTACGACTATCTATGATGAGTTTGGCAAGTCGATGGTCTCTCTGAATGTTGAAGGATCAGTCGTTCAGCAGTACAACTACAACCAGGAAACCGGCTGGATGGAAAACAGCGAAAGTATCGGACGCAACGGTGTGGTGACCGGCAGGACGACCTATGATGTTGCTTCCCGTCCGACTGAATCCACCAGTCTCTATGTGAATATGGACAATGCTAATCCACAGGAGATGGAGACAATTAGTCAAAAGTACGTGTATGAGCAGGGATTTCTGGTCAGGATCGAGAATTTCGGTGATCTTGAAGACGCCAGTAATCCGCAGTCCGGCGTGGCCATGGGGCACACTGAGTTTGACCGGTACGGTCAGCAGGAGGCCTCGTACAACGAACTGGGCGAGTTGACAACTCGGTTTACCTACTCACGCCAGGGCTTTCTCAGTGAGACCCGCAATTACGGGGTGGATAATACCTACATGGGGAAAACGACATTCAATGCCATGCAGCGGATGGAGGCCTCGTATAACGAGCGCAACCAGATCACCCAGAGGATGAACTATGACAGCGCGGGATTTCTGAGTACCTCCAGTCAGTTCGGTGAGGCGGGAGAGGCAAAAGTACTGGGGACTACGCATTATGATGACTATGGCAAGCAGAGCCATGTTACGAATGACAAGGGCCTGATCACGACCGGGTTTGTGTATAATGACCGCGGTTTTCTCCAGCAGACCCAGGGGCTGGGCCTTGTCGAGGGAACCGGCGGTACGCCGGGAGTTGACGGATATATCGAGTTCACGAACACTGAAACCGGAGAGCTGACTTCCGGGTGGCTCCGGGTTACCAGCTACAATAACTTCGATAAACACGGACGGATGACAAACAGCTATTCAGTGTATGATTCCGATCTTAACACTGGAGAAGGCGAGAGGGCGGTGCTGACCTCGGAATTCGTGTATGATAAGGCAGATGGCACGAAGACCGGATTTGTTACCGGTATCAAGACCTATTCGCTGGTCACGGATGTTGCAAACGGGGTGCAGACAATTGCGGCCGAAGCTGATGGGAATTTTATTGCGGATACTATCGGCACCGAGGTTATCCAGACCGGGTATGTGGATTACGACCGGTATGGTCGCGCGGCCCAGACCTACCAGATAAACTACAATATGGTAGATAACGCTGATGGGACCCAGGGAGTCGGCACCATGATGCTCGATGAAAACAATGATCCGCTGATGACTATTGTCAGCGAAAACAGATACAGCCGGAATGGTTTTCTGGAGTCGACCAGAAACTACGGAGACAATCGGACGATTAACGGTACTGTTTTCTACAATGATATGGGGCAGCAGGATTACAGTGTCAACCAGCGCAATGAACTTACCAGTGACTTCCACTATGATGATCTGGGCCGCTTGCAGTGTTCGATCTCTTATCAGGGAGAAGGCAACGCGCTTTCCCGGACTGAATTCGATCCGGTCTATCAAAAACCGACCACAACCTGGCAGTTTTTTAGCGGATCGAATCCGCCGGAAGGCAGCGACTATAATTCGGTCCGGAACAAGGACGGGTATGCCTCTGACCCTAACGGAACTGTAAGAAACTACAACCCCAATGATCTGACCGAGGCTGGAACCGGATGCATGGTACAGCAGACCTACTACAACGACTTTGGCAGCATCAGCAGTCAGAATTCGTTGACCAGGAGCGGGGAGCTGAACTCGTTCACCTTGTACAACACTCTCTCCCGGCCGACCGCGGCTTACCGTCTTGGTGATGACGGAAGTATGGTAAAGGTGCAGTCGTATGCCTACAACGAACGGGGCTTTCTTGATCACAGTACCCAACATCAGGCATATGATTCTCTTGAAGGCACCTGGGATGAGTCTGACGTGAGCATTACCTACTACAATGCTCTGGGACAGCAGTACGAGACATATAATGTGGCGGATGACGGAAGTCAGGGGGCCTTGCAGGCGCTGTATAAGTATGACCGCTCCGGCTTTCTGAACCAGATCTCGCATTATAATGACAAAGGAAAACGGACCGGGTATACTACCGTGGATTTGACCGGACATAACGTGGCGCATTACAACTCAAAGAATGTCCTGGATTCGTTCTACTGGTATAATCGGGATGGCTTCCTGGCAACAAGCACGTCACACGCACCTGGTATCTAAGCGGCAGCTTAAAAAAGCCCCGGCATTTTGCCGGGGCTTTTTT
>JAGYOO010000112.1 GCA_018399295.1 Candidatus Omnitrophota bacterium
TGTTTATGGCGACGGGTCTCAGGTGCGCTCCTTTACACATGTTCAGGACGCGGTAAGGGCGATGCTGCTGTTAATGAAAGATCCGGGCCGGGGGGAAGTGATTAACATCGGCAGTAGTGCTTCAGTCAGGATAGCTGAACTCGCGGACATGGTAAGGAAGATGTGCGGGAGTAAATCGAAGATAGTTTATATCCCTTATGATGAGGCCTTTGCCGGTGATTTTGAGGACATGTTCTATCGCGTTCCGGACATCTCCCGGCTGCAAAACAAGACCGGGTTTGTTGTCCGGTTCGATCTTGAGTCAATTCTTAAATCCGTGATCCAGGAACAGAGGAAGCTAAGTTGAAAACTAAATTTTGCGTTCTCAGGACGATTATCTTTCTTGCGGTTCTGCTGATGCTGAGTTCGCCGCAATGCTTTGCTCAGCTGGAAACCGGACAGGGGCAGGCGGTTCTTGTGGATGCCGATGATGTCGAGTATACAGAGGATGATAAAATTATCGGGAAAGGGAATGTAAAAGTCGATTATGGAAGTATTACTCTTTATGCTCAGGAAATAAAGGTAGACCTGACCACCCGTCACGCCACGGCGACAAATAAGGTAGTCCTGGTGCAGGAGGGCATCCGGATGAGCGGGGATGACCTTTTTTTTGATTTTGAGAATAAACAGGGCACCATGGATTCTGAAGAACAGGTAAGCATCGAGTACGAGGGCGCGCGGATCCTATCGAATAAGATCGCTTTCGATCTGGAAAAACGGGAGGCTTATACTGAGTCGCCGATTAATATGGAGAAGGACGGGACAAGACTTACCGGGGAAGGCCTGCTTTACCGGTTCGAATCGGAGACCGGCGAGATAGAAAGCGTTAAAATCTTCGCGCCGCCCTGGTACGGCCAGGCTTGCATCGCCCGGAAAACGGAGCAGGATCAGTATGTTCTTGAAAACGCTTATGTAAGCACGTGCGAATATGAGGAACCTCATTATCGGATCAAGGCCCGGCGGATAGAGGTATATCCTGGAGACAAGGTAATCGCGCGTTCGGCAGTGCTTTATTTGGGCCGGCTTCCGGTTTTTTACTTTCCCTATTGGCGCCAGTCACTTGAGGACCGAAGAACAAATTTTTCGCTTACTCCCGGATATAAAAAGGATTGGGGCGGGTTTCTGCTTACTTCTTGGGGGTATTATCTGAATGAAGACCTGCGGGGACGGATTCATCTTGATTACCGGGAGCTTAAGGGGCCGGCTTATGGAGTTGATGCTGATTATGATTCAGCCCGGTTTGGAACCGGAGAGTTCCAGAGCTATTACGCCGCGGAGAGGGACGAGGCCGGTACGGAATTGACTGAGCGGGATCGTTACCGCGTTCAGGCCAGGTACCATTGGGACCTGGATCCGGACACGACATTTATCGGTAAGTTCCATAAGATCAGCGATAATGAGTTCGTTAAAGATTATCTCTATCGGGAGTATGAGGACAATGTTCAACCCGTGACCGAGGCTTCCTTGAGCGGGTACGCGGAAAATTACAGTTGGAACATTTATGCCCGAAAAAGGATCAATCGGTTTTACTCAGTGGTGGAACGGCTTCCGGAAATGGAGTATAGCCTTTATAGTCAGCAGATCGGAGATGCCGGGTTATTTTACCGCAATGAATTTTCCGCGGCGAATCTTAATATCGAAACTCCAAACATGGATGATGACCTGGACGCGAATCGCCTCCATACCTACAACGAGTTAAAGTATGTCTGGAATCCTTTTGGCGCCGACTGGCTTAATTTCGTCCCTTATGCCGGAACTACGCAGACCTATTATTCAAAAGACCGGACAGGACAACAAGAGGATTTTATTAAAGGTGCATTTAACTCCGGGTTTGGACTGGATGCCCAATTTTTTCGCATGTTTGATACACAGGGAAGTTTTCTGGGAATTGAGGTGAATCGGTTGCGACACATCCTCCGGCCCGCTCTCAATTACACTTATATTCATGAACCTACAGTTTCTCCGGCGAGGGTAGGGGCGTTTGATGAGATCGATGCCATTGACGCGACAAATCAGCTGAAGATCGGGATCGAGAATCACCTCCAGACTAAACGTGAAGATGAGACTGTGGAACTGGCTTATTTTTATCCTTATATTGTTTACGCTTCAAAACGCTATGAAACTACGGGCAGTCATTTTTCCAACCTTTTCGCTGAACTGGATCTTAAACCCTATTCCTGGCTGAATCTCTTTTCTGATTGGGAGTTTAATCAGGATGAAGGCCGGTTTCAGACCGCGAATGTGGATCTGCGCGCAATTCGGGCTGATCAATGGCATTTGACACTGGGGCATCGTTATGAACACGGGATAAGCGATCAGGTTACCGGTGATATCTATTACCGTCTGAATGATAACTGGCAGATCGGTACTTACGCTCGTTATCTTGTTAATGAAGGTTCTTTTCAGGAACGTCAGTTTACCGTTTATCGGGATCTTCACTGCTGGCTGATGGAGGTTACTTATAATGTCCGATCAACGGATGACTTCAGCCAGGACCGGACGATTTGGTTGACTTTCCGGGTGAAGGCCTTTCCGGAGGATACGCCGATCCGCATGAGCGCGGGCTATAGTGCCTCCCGCCGGGGTGAGTAGTTGACACATCCGATCCATCTGGTATACTGAATGCTACATATAACAGTCTTTTCCCCCCTAAACCACTTTCCTGAACAAGGAGGTTATAATATGCTTAACAGAATAGTTGTGCCGGTTGCAATCATCGTATTTGGCTTATATCTATGTCTTACAGGTAAGCAAGGGCTGACTGTAGGGTATACTCAATTGGGCATCGATATACTTATAGGCGGTGGCGCTTTTGTGGTTCTGGGAGCGATGGCGATTTTCGGCTATATCGGGAAAAAAGAGTAAACCCGATAAAGGGCGTTGGCTTTTAACAGGGTAAAAAAACACAGACAGGGAGCGATACATGAAGGTCGCATTCAGCGGCGTGGAACTGGAAGCAGGCAAGAGAAAGTATAAAGATCCCCGGATCGACCTTCTGGTGGAGAAGTATGCTCCTCTGAAGGTAACACCTTTTTATTTCGATTTTATTCCCAATGCCTTTGCTGAGGCCGATTGCCTCGTGGTGGACAAGCATGCTTTTCTCGATTTGCTTCTTCAGGACATGGAAAAGATCGAGACAAGGCTGGGGAATGCGCGGGAGGATTCCGAGCGGCAGATCCTGAAGCGGTTTCTTGTTCACTTGGAAGGAGAGGTCCCGTTATGTGACGGCGAATGGGATTCGGAGGAGCTGTTGAGCCTGCGGGAGCTGGCCCCGATCACATTCCGCCCCACGCTGATTATCAATGGTGAATTTGATGAAGCCCAATTACATAAAGATGCCTTGAAAAAATCAAAAACGATCTTTTTCTATACTGCCGGTAAAAAGGAAGTCAGGGCCTGGCCGGTGAAAGCGGGGTCATCAGCCGTAGAGTGCGCCGGCAAGATTCATTCCGATCTGGCGCGGGGATTTATAAAGGCGGAGGTGACCTCTTTTGAAGATTTAATGCAGGTGCATAATCTTAATGAGGCCAAGAGTAAGGGCTTGACCCGTCTTGAAGACCGGGATTATGCAATGCAGGATGGAGATGTGATTGAGATCAGATTTAATGTTTAATCAATAAGTTAAAGTGGCATTCCCCGGCTCCTAAGTGTATAATTATTTGGGAGCCGATTTTTTTTATGAGTGAGAAAGACGAAATTCAAGAACGCGAAGATATCGAAAAGGAACTTATTGAGCTTCGAATCCGCCTGGCGGAACGGGAGCTTTTTGAGAAGCAGCAGGAATGGGCCAGCGGCAGGCTTCGCCTGGAGAGAAGGAAGCTGGAGACCATTCTTAACGCTCTTCCTAATGGAGTTCATATAATAAGTCATGATTATCAGATCCTTTTCGGGAATCAATGGATGGAGAAAAGATTCCGGGGCGCGCGTGGGAAACGCTGTTTTGCCGAGTACGCGAACCGGACCTCGCCTTGTCCGGGCTGTCCGGTCCGGTCCGCGTTAGCCAAGGGGAGAAGCGCTGTTGCCGAGTTCCGGTTTCGCTCACGTTATTACGAGATTATTGCCGCTCCTCTGGGAGAGTTTGATAATCTTACCGCCGCGGTAGTGAATGTTCTCGATTTCACTGTTCAGCGAAAGACGGAAGAGGCGATTCTCAGCACTCAGCGTAAGTACGGACAATTGCTGAACGAGTTAAATACCGGGATTTACGTCAGTACCGTAAGCCGGAACAGCCGGTTTGTAGAGGTAAATCCGGCGACAATAAATATGTTTGATGCCTCCTCCCGGGAAGAATTACTTAATGTCGAAACCAGGGATCTTTGCCCGGACAAGGCTCACCGGATCCGGTTTATTTCCAAACTGCTGCGAAAGGGCTTTGTCAAGGACGCAGAGCTTCCGCTGATAAGTCTGCGCGGACGCCGTTTCTGGGCCTCGGTTACGGCAATTAAAAAGCAGGGGGAGGATAACCAGACCTATTTTGAAGGGGTTATCGAGGATATTACTCAGAGGAAGAACGCGGAAGAACTCGTGCAATGTCTGAATGAGCGGTTGAAGACCTCTAACCGCCGATTGCGGAAGTTAACCTTAAGGGACGATCGTACCGGTCTGTATAATGAGATTTACCTGGAAAAATGGCTTGATTTCGAATTAGCAAGGGCGCGGCGGTTTGATTATCCCGTGAGCCTGCTGCAGATAGAGCCGTCTGAATCCGAACGGGAGGCCTTTGACCGGGAAAAACGCGGGATCGGAAGGATTTTGCGCCGGCATCTGCGCGGCTACGATGTTCTTGGATCGACAAAAACCGGTTTTCTGGTAATCTGCCCCCGGTCAGATGCCGAGAAAACTGAATCCTTGAAAAACCGGCTGGCTGGATTACTGGGCGAAGAACCGGTTCCCGGGCTCCGAACAAAAGTAGTATTCTGCAGTAAAGATGACTCCCGGGCCCGCTACCTGCTGGAACGTCTCCGCGAATAAATCTGCTGACCGCTATAAAAGATCGCTGGCCAGCTCCGCCAGCTCAGAACGTTCTCCTTTTTCCAGATTGATATGAGTGTAGATTTTCTGACCCTTCATCTTATCGATCAGATAACTCAGTCCATTGGAGTAGGTATCAAGGTAAGGGTGATCGATTTGAAAGATGTCTCCGGTAAATACAAGTTTCGTCCCGTCTCCGGCCCGGGTGATGATCGTTTTCATCTCATGAGGTGTCAGGTTCTGGGCTTCATCGACGATAAAGAAGATGTCAACAAGACTGCGGCCCCGGATATAAGAGAGAGGGGCGATTACGAGCCTCTCCTCGTCCAGCATTTTCTGAATCTTCCGATTTTTTGTTTTTGATTCCAGAAAGTGATGCTTGATTACTCCCAGATTGTCGTAAAGCGGCTGCATGTAAGGATCAAGCTTGGATTCAATGTCGCCGGGGAGAAAACCGATGTCACGGTTACTTAGCGGTACGACAGGCCGGGCCACGAATATCTGAAAATATTCGTTTTTCATCTCCAGGGCCGCTCTGAGTTTATTGTTCGTT
>JAGYOO010000113.1 GCA_018399295.1 Candidatus Omnitrophota bacterium
CCGGAATCGACCCGGAAGACATGAAAAAGATCTTTGACCCCTTTTTCAGTCAGAAACCCGCGGGCACGGGCCTGGGAATGACCATTGTCAAAGAATTCGTATCCCTGCATAACGGCGAGATAAAGGTCATGAGCGAAAAAGGCCGGGGCACGGTTGTTTCCGTCTATCTGCCGGAATCTCCTCCCGCCTCCCCCGCGCCAGAGATCGCCGAAAGGCCGGCCCACGGCCGGCAGTAAAGCTTCCGGAAAAACATCAGTAAAACCAGCCGCAACGCCCTTCCGTTGGACAGGAAAAAACAATATAAAAAGATATTACTGTTCCTGCTCTATTACTTCTTAAAAAGGAGACCGCGATGAAGAAATCTATTCTTATTTCCATAGTCACCGTCCTGCTGCTTTCCATTGCCGCTGAGGCCCCGGCCGTCATGATCAGCTTTCTTAAAGAGGACAAGTTCAGCAACGTAGACAAACACGCCCGCTTTTCCGCGAACGACAAGATAAAGGACTTAAGGAATGACTCTCTGTCCCTGCTTAACGGAACCGCGCGGCTCAGCTGCAACAGCAACACCCTGTCGCATACCGGAACAAAAGGCCTGGGGATCATGGGCGGACATGAAGACGGTCAGATCGACTGGCATTGGAGCGGGCCGACCGAGTGCCTGACCATCGCCTTTGACGCCCCCATCTACTTTACCGGATTCGAGGTCCGGTCTTTATACGCGGACTACCCGCCGGTCAACGGCGGCGACGAATACGGCTACACCTGTTTCTGGGACACCAGCCGCGCCGGAGAAGGCAGCCTGGTCTTTTTCGGACAGGAAACCGAAGGAAACGGGACCTTAAGCCTGGATGAAAACGATATCATAACCAGCCCCTGGCTCATGTGCACCGAGGGATATTACGAATGGGGATTTGAAGAACGCCTGATCATCGACCGCATTGAATTCCGGATGACTCAGGAGGCAGACTACTACAAAAACGCCTTCTCCCTCGCCCGGCTCTACGTCGACCCCATCCCCAACCCCGAACCCTCCACCCTGCTCCTGATGACCCTCTCCCTCGGCACCCTCGCCGCCTTTAAGCGGAAAACATAAATAAATCCCCGGCTCATTGGGCGACAAAAACCCCAACTCCAACTTACGAAGTTGGAGTTGGGGTTAGCAAGCAGTTGGAAGCACATTCCGCGGTAAGACGGCAGGCGCTCACTCCTTGAGGGGAAACCCCTGCCTACCGGCAGGCAGGCTTATGGTTTCCCCTTAATATTCCCCTTCCTTTCGCATGGAAGAATTTTACGGCCGAACTCTAAAGAGTTTCGGCCAGACCTCGACAAGCACGGCTAAATTGTCAATTTAGCCGGTCGCCCCTTCGGGCGGATTTCTGCTTACGCAAAAATCCGGGTTCCCGATAGGAGGGAACGATCTTCCCTCCTAATACCTCCTTTTAGGGTTCGAATCCCTCATCTCAAGAAAAAAAGCCTCCTCTTTCGAGGAAGCTTTTTATGAATGGCGCGGCCGGAGGGATTCGAACCCCCAACACCCAGTTCCGTAGACTGGTGCTCTATCCAATTGAACTACGGCCGCGACTGTTTTGTTTAGTCTTTTTCGTCGACGTCGAATTCCAGGCTGCCCATGATCGCGGAGAAGATGTTGAAGAGCACTCCCAGAAGCGCGAAGGTCAGGCCGCAACAGAGCGCGCTGACCAGGCCAAAGACTATGGCCCCGAGAAACCCCTGCATCACCGGCCCGACAAACGGGATCTGCTGCAGCATCTGCCGAAAACTTTCCCCCGCCAGTCCAAACCCAAACAGCGCGGCGGCAAAGCCGATAACAAATCCGATGCCGGAAAACAACTTGAATACTGAAGCAAGTTCAACGCTCTTTACCTGTAATTTCTTCATCCTCCACTCCTTAGTGCCAGTTTCTCCCCCATTAGGAAAGGCCTGAAACGTAACCAGTACAGTATCATAAAATTAGTCAAAAATCAAGGACCGCTTAATCCACGACCACGGTTGTTTATTCCGCTGACTCTTCCTTTTGCCGTTTACGATTGATCCGCTGCACAGTGGGATGCGCGGTGATTTTCAGGGTAATATCATCGATAATCGCGTAAAAGCAGGGCAGCACTATCAACGTCAGGCCCGAACCGAACAGCAGGCCCCAGGAGATGGAAAGGGCCATGGGCCGCAGAAACGGATCAAATCCGCCGATACCATAAGCCACCGTGCTTAATCCGGCCACGGTCGTCAGTGTAGTCAGGATAACCGGCCGCAGCCTGATCCGGCCAGCCTCGGTTATTGAGTAGCGACGATCAATGCCTTTACGGCGGAGATTATTGATAAACGCGACCAGCACGATTGAATCATTGACCACGATCCCGGCCAGGCCGACCACGCCCAGGATTGCCAGAAAGCTGATGGGTTCTCCGTGAATAAACAGAGCGATGACCACGCCGATCAAAGCCAGCGGAATCGACAGTAAAACGATAAACGGCTGCACCAGAGAGTTGAACTCCGTGGCCAGGACCATGAATATAAGCAAAAACGCGATACCAAACGCGGCCAACAGGCTGTTCAGCGATTTTACCGTTTCCTCCTGTTCGCCGCCGAAGTTAAGACTGTAACCCGGATACTTCCGCGCGATGTCCCCGAATCTTTCCTGAATAAGAGTATTTGCCCGCAGAGAGGTCATCTGCTGATTGTCCACATCCGCGGTTACCGCGACATAACGTTTTCCATTAAGATGATTGATCGTCCTTATTCCCTGACCAGTCTCAATGCCGGCGATCTTGGTCAGCGGCACAAGGTTCTGCCTCTGATTAGGCACCATTATCCGGCTGAATATCTGCCGGTCGTTACGCTGGTCTTCCGGCAGCCGGACCAGCACGTTTATCTCATCCTCGGCCTGAACCGGTTTAATCGTGGTGGCGATTCCGCCTTCAAAAGCATAGCGAAGGGTCGAGGCGACCTGACGCACCGAGATTCCCGCCTGCGCCGCCTTCTCCTTGTCCACCACGATCCGAAACTCAGGATTGGCCAGCTCATAGCTGTCGCGCACGTCCATCACCCCGTTCAGCTTTTCCAGATAATCCTTAATATCGCTGGAGATGTTCCGCAGAATCCGAAAATCATCTCCACGCACCTTGATATCCACAGGCTTGCCCACCGGAGGGCCAGGATCAAGTTCATTAAGATAAACCCGCTCCAGTTCCGGCTGCTGCTTTCGGATCTTTTCCAGTTTTGTCCGCAGAACCGCCATGATCTCGGCCGCGCTCTCGCTTCGCTCCTGGATCGGCGTAAGATAAACGGTTATCATCGCCAGATGAGAGCCGTACTTGGCAGAGGGATCGCCGATCCCGGAACTTTCCGACAATATCCCGATATTGGTCTCAAACATATCCAGATGCTTTTCCGGCATTGCAGACACCAGCTTTCCCAATGGCTCGATCAGCCGATTCATCTCTTCAAGAGAAGTGCCGACCTCGGCCTCGGCGTAAAGCTGAAACTGTTCGATCCCCTGACTGGGAAACAAGACGAACTTCATTCCGAAGCGGGCAAAGAACACCGCGCCGATAAGCGCGAGAAACATTATTCCGGCTACCAGGTACCGCCGGTTCAGCGCCTTTTCCAGTATCCTTGCGTACCACTTTAATATCACCTGAAAAAAATGCGACTCTTTTTGCGGCTTTTCCTTTTTACCAAAGGTTTTTTTCGGCGTCTTCACAAAATCCGCCAGATGTGAGGGCAGGATGATAAACACCTCTACCATCGAGGCCAACAGCGCGATTATCACGATCAGCGGGATATTCATGACAAACTGTCCGATGATCCCGGTCATGAACATCAGCGGCAGAAACGCGGCGATCGTAGTAATGACGGTTGCCGTAACCGGGGCCGCTACCTCCATCGTTCCGGTGACCGCTGCCTGCCGCGGCGACAGACCATCTTCAATATGACGGTAGACGTTTTCAGTGATAATAATACCATCATCCACCAGCATCCCCAGGACAACGATCAGCCCGAACATGCTCATCAGATTAATACTGAGACCCAGGATGCTCATCACCCAGAACGTGCTGAACATCGCGATCGGAATCCCCAGAGCGGTAAAAAACGCCGGCGCAGGATGTAAAAATACAAACAGAATGGCCAGGACCAGGAAAAAACCGATAACCCCGTTGGACTGCAGCACATTCAACCGGCGTTTAATATAAAAAGAGAGATCGTCATACGTGGAAATGTTCAGCCCTTCCGGGGCCGTTTCCTGAAACCGGGCCAGCTCTGCCTCGACCCGGTCAACCACATCAACCGCGTCGCCTTGGTCTTTCTTGCGCACCACCAGAGTCACCGAACGGCTGCCGTATACCTTGTTGATCTGGGTCTCGTCCCGGAAGGTATGGCGCACCCGGGCGACATCTTTCACCCGAAGCCAGTTACCCAGATCGTTTCCCCGGATGATGACGGTTTCAATCTCTTCCTTACTGGTAAACTCCCCCAAGGTCTTTATCCGAAACTCGCCGTCGGCCGTCTCCATCTTGCCGGCAGGGATGCTGACATTGCGGCTGGCGAGCGCGGCAATGATTTCATCAAAAGATACATGCATCTGCCGCATCTTCTCAATATCCGCCTCAACCCAATACTCCTGGTCCCGATACCCCTGCAGGTCCACGGCCGCCACGCCTTCGATGTCCTCCAGAGAATCCTCCAGCTGATCGACCAGTTCCTGAAGGTGGAACTCGTCGATGTCCCCACTCATCGCTACCTTTATCACCGGGATCTGTCCAGACGTGATCTCGGTCACCACCGGACGGTCTTCGACTCCGGCCGGCAGGGCGGTTACCCGGTCCACTGCCTTCTGAATATCGTTTACCACCTTGTCCTTATCATCCGCGTCCGGATCGATCTCCACGATTATCATCGAGGTCCCTTCCCGCGAGGCGGAGTTCACCTCCTCGATCCCTTCGACCTCCTTAAGCTCGGTCTCAATCGGAACCGTAACCAGTTTTTCCACATCCTCCGGAGAGGCACCGCGATAATAGGTATTGATGAATACCGTATTGAAGTCCACCTCCGGAAAGGCCTCCCGTTTCAGCTGCAGCAGGGAAAGAAATCCGGCGATCACCAGAAAAACCGAGACCAGATTAATAAACAGGGAATTTTTTACAGAAAACCGGGCGATATTCATTTATTATTCTCCAAACCCAGGCCCGGCTCATCCCAATAGCTCTCCAGAAGCGCGTTTTGAGTCAGCCGCAGCTCGATCAGGAATTGACAGTATTGGAAACGGGAACGGGACAGAGCCAGCCGGGCCCGCAGCAAATCATCCTGGAACCGGATAAGCGTATCGCTATCCGAACGTCCGGCCGAGAACCGCGACTCTTCATATTGCAGCTTTTTTTCCTGCAACTCCATCACTTCTTGCGACAACTCCACATTCTTCCGGGC
>JAGYOO010000114.1 GCA_018399295.1 Candidatus Omnitrophota bacterium
TTACACGGTCAGGGAAAAAGGGGTGGGCGGTGAACATGCAAGGATGGAGGAACACATTAAAAATTCTTTTCATCTCTGGTCCGGTATTGATACCTGCGGCGCCTGCCGCCTGCCTGAATTTTCCCGCATGGGAGTCTGTTCTTTGAAGATCGTGGGAAGAAATTATTCAACTTCGAAAAAAGTAAAAGATGTCTCTTTCCTGAAAAGGCTGCTTAGCCGGCTGAAGGATGAACGGTTTGAGAAGATCGCTCAAAGCGAATTCCAAAAGGTTTACGGCGTGAAGTGCGGACGATTTTGTTATTATCCTAAAGGAAACAATGAATGAAAATAATCCTGATCAATCCGCCGATTATTTTTAAAGGTCAGCGAAGTCGGATTACTCCGGTCATCGAGAATCTCTTTTATAATTCTCCGCCGCTGGGACTGGCGTATCTGGCCGCGGTTTTGCATCAAGAGGGCCGGCCGGTCGGTATTATTGATGCGGCGGTAGAACGCCTTACCGTGGAAGAGACGGTATTGAGGTTAAAAAAAGAATCGCCGGATGTTGTCGGAATCACGTCCACGACAAATCTTTTTGACAGTGCCGCTATCCTTGCCCAGCAGATCCGGGACCGGTTTCCGCATGTATTTTTAACTGTCGGCGGGGCCCATGTCAGCGCCCAGCCTGAGCATGCTTTAACTCACTCCTGTTTCAATGTCGGGGTTATCGGAGAGGGAGAGGAGACGTTTTCGGAGCTTATAAGAACGCTGGAAAACAGTGGCGATCTTGCCCGGGTCCACGGACTGGTCCTCCGGAAAAATAACACCCTGATCTTTACTCCGCCCCGCCCGTTGCTGCCGGACCTTGATAGCCTGCCTTTTCCAGCGCGGCACCTTTTGCCTTTGGGGCGTTACCGGCCTCAGCCGAATGATCAGAACCTGCTGCCGAAGATGAGTATGATCGCCAGCCGGGGCTGTCCCTACGGCTGCGTGTTTTGCGATAAGAGCGTGTTCGGTAACCGCTACCGGTCCTTCAGCGCCGCCTATATCTGCCGGGAGATGGAGAGTCTGATCAGGGAATACGGGGCCCGGGATATCGCCTTTCTTGATTCCACCTTTACCGTCAGTCGGGAACGGGTCGAATCAATAGTCTGCGAAATACTAAAACAAAAGATCAGGGTTAAGTGGACCTGTACGGTCCGGGCGGATATAGTTACCCGGGAGATGCTGGCCATGATGAAGCAGGCTGGCTGCTGGCGGGTCCGCATCGGGATTGAAAGCGGCAGTGAAGATGTCCTTGGATTTATAAAAAAGGGTATTACGCTGGAGCAGGTAAAGAAAGCGGTGGGATGGGCCAGTGAACTTGGCCTTCAGCCCAAAGGTTTTTTTATGATCGGACATCTTCCTGATACCCGGGAAACAATTCAGAAAACCATCCGCTTTGCCCGGTCACTTCCATTGAAGGACATCACGGTTCAGATAAACACCCCGATGCCGGGCACTCCTCAGTTTGATATGGCTGACTGGTACGGCAGTTTTTCCACTTCCGACTTCGCGGATTACTCATACTGGCAACCGGTGTTTATCCCCCATGGTCTGAATCGCAAAGCGTTGCTGAAGGCGTATCATTTTTTTTACCGGTCATTTTATCTGCGTCCTTCAGTATTGCTGCGGCACATTTGTTCAATAAAGACTTTTAGCGATCTGATAAAATACCTGAAGTCGTTTAAGCTGATACTGAATATGTTTTTCTCAACTCAAAAGGTGGGTTTTGATGATCAGGCGGATGAGCGAAAAAGACCTTCCCGCGGTAATTGACTTGTATGAAAATTATATGTTTGAACCGTTATTTATCCGGTTCGGAAGGGAGACTCTGCGGCTCGTCCTGAACGGCCTGATCCGAAACGGGCTTTCTTTTGTTTATGAGGAAGCTGGAAAAGTGCGCGGGTTTATTTGTGCGGGGAGGGAACCCAAAACACTCTGGCGCAGGTTGCTGAGAGAACGGAATTTGGCTCTGTTAAAAAGAACGGCGGCAGCAGTCTTATTTGACCCGTCGCTGTTGCTGTTGATAGTTCAGTGCCCGAGCTATTTCAGAAAAAACAGTGTTAGCAAGGCCAAGGCCGAACTGCTGTTGATCTCGGTCCACCCAGAGCAACAGGGACGGGGCATAGCCACGGCGCTGATCGAGAAGGTTCTGTTGATTTTAAAGGAGAATGATATCAGAAAAGTGAAGGTAAATACCGTGCGTGAAAACACGGCGGTGAACCGGCTGTTAGAGAAAAAAGGGTTTATCCCGCTTGCGGAGTTCAGGTTCTGGGGCAAAAATAACATTCTTTATGAAAGCGCGGTGGATGAACAGTGTTAAGGCGTTTTGGCCGTGTGGCCGGTTTTCTGCTTAAACGCGCCGGGCCGGTATATCTTCATTACGGCATAACTCATCGCTGTAATCTGCGATGCCGGATGTGTGGTATCCGGGATGAGGGGGGCGCGGAACTGGACCTGAAGCAGATAAATGAGGCCTTTAATATTTTTCGCCGAATGGGGATCCTTTATGTCAGTATCGGCGGCGGAGAACCAATGACGCGACCGGATATTATGGAGGCGATCAGGATTATTCGGAAGAAAGGAATAAAGGTACGTCTGCTAACTAACGGACTTTTTCTTGACGAACAGACGGTAAAAGAATTCGCGCGGCAACGGATAGATGAGGTCTCGCTTTCGTTGGACTCGCTTTGCCCGGAGAAACAGGACCTGTTGTGTGATATGCCGGGAGTGGGAGTGAGGATCTTTGAAAGTGTCCACCGCCTGGCGCGGATATTGCCCCGGGGCAAAAGAAAGCTGGTGCTTAACACCGTAGTGTCGCCTGTTAATATCACTGAGCTGCCTGCGCTATGCCGGTTTGCTCATGCGCTGGGTTTTTATATCTCGTTTATTCCCGTGGAAAATAACGGTCGTCCCGAGTTTATCTTTAAGCCGGATTCCTGGTCAACAGTGGATAGAACATATGCCGAGCTTATTGAACTCAAAGCAAAGAGCGACAGCAATATCCTGAACTCCAGTCTGTTTCTGCGCAAGTCCCCGGATTATCTGAAGTCTGGACGATGTGACTGGCAGTGCGATGCCGGAAACCTTTATTTTTCGCTCAGTCCCAAAGGCGATCTGTCGATCTGTCACGCGACCTCTTCTTTGGGGAATATCCTAAATCCCGGATTGGAGGGATATCTTAGATCCGCGGAGTTCTATTCGCAACGCGAGCAGCGGATAAAAGAATGTGCCGGCTGTTTTCGTCCCTGCTGGGCAGAGGTGAGTTTTTGTTTTCAGGATCAAAATAGTTTATGGGAAGCTGTTCAAGGACGATTGAGACATGGTTAAAATCGCGCTGATATCTTTATACGGAGTGGAAAATACGGGAATCCGGTCGATTGCCTCGGAGCTGCGGCAGAACGGGTTCACGGTCTCGGAGATTTTTTTCAAACGCTGGTCGAATAATGATATCCAGATTCCGTCCCGGCAAGAGGCCGATTCCCTGATCCGGGTCCTGAAGTCCCTGGATATCTCTTTGGTCGGGCTCAGTTTTACTTCACCGTTCCTGAACATCGCCCAACAGCTGAGCCGGAAAATAAAGTCTGAAGTTTCCGCTTTGCTGGTCTGTGGCGGAAATCACGCGACAGTTGATCCGAAGAGTTGTCTGGAATTCTGCGATCTGGTCTGTCGGGGGGAAGGGGAGGAAACGATGATCGAGATCGCTCGGGCTGTTTCCCAGGGCAATGACCTGAAAGGAATCAGGAATACCTGCTGGTCTCAAAGTGGAAAAACCATCCGGGAACCGCTGCGGCCCCTGATAAGAGATCTTGATAAACTTTCTCCGCTGGTTTACGGAGGCGCGAACAAGTTTTTTATTGAAAAAAAAGTCTCGCGGCTGGATCCGTTGATCCTTTCCCGTGAGCTTCGGGTTTTTGCCTCCCGCGGCTGTCCTTTCAGCTGTAGTTACTGTTATAACAGCATGCTGCGCCGTCTGTATCAAAATGAGAATTATCATCGAATAAGAAGCGTTGAGTCGGTAATCCAGGAGATCGAACAGTCGCTGAAAGTCCTTACGCGGGTAAGAAAGATAAAGTTCGATGATGACACTTTTGTCTTTCCCCGGTACTGGATTGAAGAATTCTGTGAGCAGTACCGGAAACGGATCGGCCTGCCGTTTGACATTCTTTACCGCGCTGACTGCCTGGACCCCCCGACTCTGCGTCGGTTGCGGCAGGCGGGACTTAGCGGAATTCAGGTCGGAATTCAGTCTGCCTCTGAACAGGAGTCGGAACAGGTATTTGAGAGGAAGCTTGTGCCGGAGAAGCTGTTTGAGTTTGCCGGACTGGCGCGGGCGCTCAGGCTGAATGTCACTTATGATCTTATCTTCGATAACCCTCTTTCCGGTACGACAGAAAAAGAACGTCTGCTTTGGCTTATGCTGAAATTGCCCCGGCCTTTCAATATTTTTATGTATTCGCTTACCGTATTCCCCGGGACCCGGCTCCAGGAGATACTTTTGGAGAAAAAACTTATCAGCGCGGAACAGGTGGAGGGGAGGGCTCAAAAATCTTTTGAGCAATTCCGTCTCAGTTTCTCCTATCCTCGTTCTAAAGAGGAGCTTTTTCATATCTGTCTTGTTTCTCTGACCTCTAAATCTTTTGTCCCCCACGGACTTATTCGCAGGTTGAGCCGCAGCGGTTTTCTTCGGCAGCGCCCGACCGGATTGCGTTGGATGGCTGAGGCATGTAATCTGATCAAGTTGTTGCAGGTGGGGCTGCGGATGATTTGGCGCGGTGAGCTGAGTTTCTGGAAACTGAAGGAGTATGGTTCTGGAAAACGTTATCTGATACAGTAAGAAGGGTGAAGATAGTGCTTAAGCCGGGTTATGAAGCTGTAGTGACAACAACTCCCGTGGGCAGGCAACGGCTGGAAAAACTTTTGGCCTCGCTGAAGGCCCAGTCGCTCGCGCCGGTCCGGGTCGCGCTGGTGACGACTTCTATCGGAGTTCAGGTTGATGTCAGTATGACGAATCGGGTGTTTACCGGTAGGTGTCTGAGCTCGGTTCTGAACCAGGCGGTCAGGGATTCTGAAACCGAGACGGTACTTGTTCTTAATGATGATATCATACTGGAACCGGAGTTCGCCGAACGGCTGATTGACGTTCTCCGAAATGATCCAGGTACCGGTCTTGTCTGCGGTAAGCTGTTGCGTCCGGATGGTAAAACCCTGGACTGCGCGGGGCAGAGACTGGGACTGGATTGCCGGCCGCTGGAGAGAGGGTATGGAAAGCCGGACCGTAAACAGTATGAACGTCGGGAAGAGGTGTTCGGGGCCTGCGGAGCGGCGGCGCTGTACCGCCGGTCAATGCTTGAGGCGACGGCCCTGTCTCCCGGCGAATTTTTTGACGCCGA
>JAGYOO010000115.1 GCA_018399295.1 Candidatus Omnitrophota bacterium
GGGAATATTCTCCACGATCTTTCGCAGCCGGGCCCGCTCATCATCCAGCCGCCGCATCAGATCTTCCCGCTCGCGTGTTCCCAGCCGTTCCTCAGTGATATCCCGCGCGATCCCGATAACCGTGCTTACTTCAGTATCTACTGTTTCCGGAACAAATGTCAGGCTGAATATTTTTTTGCCCAGTTTTGAGTCGACGGTTATTTCTTTCTGCCGGGTTTTTTTATAATAAAAAACCGCCTGGATATTCTCCTCCAGGGTCTTTTGGTTCTTCAGCCCCAACTCGTTGATTGTTTTTCCCAGATAGGCATTTGGTTCGATGCCGGTCAGGTCCCGGATCCGCGGACTTATATATAAATACCGCAGTTCCCGATCCCAGCGAATAATAATACTGGGAACATTTTCCACCATGGTCCGGTATTCCTGTTCCCTCTGCCGCAAACGCCTTTGGGCCTGTTTCTCCCGGGTGATGTCCTGAACCGTCCCGATCAACTCGTTTCCGTACATCTTACCGCCCAAAAGCACATGCCGGATCTTCCCGGTTTGAGTAACCGCGTCAACCGAGAAATTCTGGACCATCCCCCTGGCCTTCAAGGCCTGGATGAATTTTTCCCGGTCTTCAATGTTCCTATAGAACTCCGAGGTAATATGACGTGTTGTCTCTTCCGGAGAAACCAGCTCCAACAGATCGAGAAAGGCCTTATTCGCGTAAATCAGGGTACCGTCAAGGCGGGAGTGAAACACCCCGACTGTGGCGTAAGAGATAAGGTCATGAAACCGCTTCTCGCTCTGGCGCAGGGTTTCCTGTTCCTCCCTCAGTCGGGTAATATCGTTGCCAATGCTCGCTATCTCGCTGATCTTCCCCTGGCTGTCTAAAACCGGGGTGTTGCTCCAGGCGATCCAGGCCTTTTCCCCGTTCTTTTTACAGGTCTCGGTCTGAAGATCCGCGTACAGGCCGGGGAACAGAAACACCGCGCGCGCGATTTCCCGGCCCGCATTCTTATCAATAAACAGGATTTCATGCAAAGGCCGGCCGACAAGCTCCTGCTCTCCGTATCCGAGAAACTCGCGACCACGGCGATTGACAAAAGTTATCCCCTGCCGGTTCCAGTAAAAAATCAGGCTGTTTGATTCGTTTACAGTCCGGCAGCAGGCCTCTATCCGGCCGATTCTGTCCTGAGCGGTGTCATAAATCCTCATGCCCTTATATTAGATAGCCAGAAAGCGGATTGTAATGCTCTTTTTCCCCTGATATTTGACTTATCAGGAGCAGGAAAAATATTAAAATGTTTCGAGGAAAGCGAAGAATCAGGTTCTAAACAGCTGGCGGCCGATGGCGAGAAGGATATTTCCCGAGCCTTGAATCGCGGTTCGAAGAAATTCAAGAAAGCGGATATCGTCAAACACCGCGGCCAGGCAGAGCATCAGAATAAGCACGTTCACCACATAGATCAGCGGCAGACTGAACAGATATCCGTTCTGCTTAAGGTCGGGCTGTTCAACGCGCAGTGTTTCTCCGGTCATGACAAAGTGAAAGGCGAGGCTGAATCCGGCCAAAAACAGAAACGCGTTGGACCAGCCAGCCGCGAGATCCGGCTTAAACAGCTTCATCAAACCGAAGGCCAGAAAAACCAAAATAGTATAGGCAGGAAAAAAATACGGTCCCAGGTCGATGAAAAAATTGCTTTTAGACAATCGCACGCTGCCGCCGCGGGATGAGACCCGGAACGAGGATACCCGGGCCCCGCACAACAGGCCAAAAACAGCATGGGTCGCCTCGTGGGCCAGAACATACAGATACTGGGCCCGAAAGAAAAACAGATGATTCAGGAGATAGGCACCAATTCCCCAGAGAAACATCGTTTGTCCGGAGGCGGCAAGCCGAATACCGCCCACGGCATCATAGGCGGCCACGCTGGCGGCCAACGCGAACGGAACCAGCGCCAGTCCGGCCAGTACCTTTAACCCTGTCTTTATCATTTTCACTACGCCCGCGGCTCGATAATTTCCTGATTATTCATGAACGGCCGGAGAACGTCCGGGATTACGATTGAACCGTCTTTTTGCTGATAATTTTCCATGATCGCGATCACCGTGCGGGCCAGGGCCACCCCTGAACCATTAAGAGTGTGGACGTATTCGAGTTTTCCGGAAGATGTCCGATACCGAATATTGGCCCGACGGGCCTGGAAATCCTCAAAATTGCTGCAGCTGGAGACCTCCAACCATTTACCGATTCCCGCCGCCCAGGCCTCGATATCATAACACTTGGCCGCGGAAAAGCTGATATCTCCAGTGGAAAGCGAGATAATCCTGTACGGCAGTTTAAGCAGCCGCAAAACCTCTTCAGCGTCTTTTAATAATTTTTCCAGCTCGGCATAGGAATTCTCCGGCTTGACGAACTTTACCATCTCTACTTTATCAAACTGATGCACCCGGACCAGACCGCGGGTGTCTTTGCCATAAGATCCGGCCTCGCGGCGGAAACAGGGAGTATAGGCTGTGTAGTACACCGGCAAAACCGACTCCTCAAGCACATCATCCCGGTGAACGTTGGTTACCGGCACTTCAGCCGTGGGAATCAGGAACAAATCGTCCTCAGGAAGCTTATACATGTCCTCTTCCAGCTTAGGCAGCTGTCCCGTCCCAATCATGCTGGCCCTATTAACCAAAAGTGGAGGGGAAACTTCAATATAGCCATGCTTTTCAACATGCAATCCCAACATGAAATTTATCAAAGCTCGCTCTAAAGCGGCTCCGGCCCCAAAAAACAGGGTGAAATTAGAGCCCGAGATCTTTGTGGCCCGGCCAAAATCAAGAATATTAAGAAATTCTCCTAATTCGATATGGGTCCTGGGAGCAAAATCAGGCTGTTTTCCCTCTCCCCAGGTACCGACCTCCTTGTTCGCGCTGGCATCCGGCCCTATAGGAACAGATTCGTGTGGAATATTTGGGATGCTTAGAACAAATTTTTGGATTTTTTCTTCTATCTCCCCCACTTTTTGATCTAATTCCTTAATTTTTTGGGACAACTCCTTTAGCTGGCCCCGCCGTTCGTTTACATCGGCTTTTTTCTTAACCAGCTCCGCCATTTCCTCGGAAGCCAGGTTGCGCTGCCGCTTCAGCTCTTCCACCTCAGACAACTTCTCCCTGCGCTGCTTGTCCAGGCTCAACAGTTCATCAATGTCGAGGGAAAGGTTGCGGTTTTTTAACGCGGTTTTTACAGCTTCCGGATTTTCGCGGATAAACTTAAGATCCAGCATTGTTCCTCCTCTGATTCAAGTTACAATAACCAAATTACAATTTCCAAGCAAAACACAATAACCAAATCTCAAACTTCAAGCAAAAGACAATGACCTGCTTCACAACCTCAACCAAGCCCCGCGCGCGTTCGATAAAACAACTGTTTGAATATTGTATCATTGGTTATTGATTATTATTTGGAAATTGTGATTTGGTTATTGGTTATTTTGCAACCTCTTTAAGACCTAAGACGAAGCTGATAAGCTCTTTTTAGAATTTCAGGTAAGCTTTTAGGGGCTGTGCCCGCCCCCTTGGTTGTCCTGACACCCCCGCCTGACTTTCTTTAACGTAAAGAAAGTCAGCAAAGAAAGCAGGCGCACGGAGTGCTCGGAGCGAATGTTTCGGTTATTTCCTGTAAGACCCCCAGCCCCTAAAAGGGGATCTCAAGTGAGCACTTCACGGAAAAACCAAAACATAGGACTGCTCCTGCGCTTCCTAAGGCGCCACGGGATGTATAGACGAGTTGGTTACCGACTGAACGCAGTGAGGGAGGTCGGGGAGTCTAAATCAAAGTTGGAAAAGATTTATGCCCTCAGTTAATGAGTAAGTGTTTGGTATATTTATAGTTATAATTGACCATTGACTTAAGGCAAGCCTTGTAGTATCGTATACTCTGTTATGAAAAATAAATATATCCAATTCGCTAAAAAACCGCGTTTAAAGAGCCCGCTGCTGATTGCTGCTTGGCCGGGGATGGGAAATGTGGCGATCCGGGCCGCGGAACACCTTTTTGAACAGCTGGGACCGCAGAATTTCGCGGAAATCCTGCCGGAAGATTTTTTTCATCCACAGGAGGCTTGGATCATGAACGGGAAGGTGGAACTGCCGCGGTTGCCGCGAGGCCGGTTTTTTTTCTGGAAAAATCCGGAAGGAAAGAACGATATCGTGCTGTTTCTGTGCGAGGCCCAGCCAGCGGTGGAAAAAGGTTACGAGTACGCGAATCTTGTCATGGATGTGGCTCAGGCCTTAAAAATAAAACGGGTGGTTACATTCGCGTCAATGCCGATGCCGATCGATCATAATCAGGAATCGCGCGTTTGGGGGACGGTCACGGAAAAAAAGTTTGTCAAGGACCTTAAACGGATGAACATAAAACCAATGCGGGTTGGCCAGATCAGCGGTCTTAACGGGCTGCTGTTGAGCGTGGCTAAAGAGCGCAAGATTGATGGATTCTGCTTTCTGGCGGAGATCCCGCTTTATGCTATTCAAATCGAAAACCCCAAGGCCTCTAAGGCGGTGCTGGCGGCGCTGAGCGATCTGATCGGCCTGAATCTGAACCTTAAGGGATTGGATGAGCGGGCCCGGATGGTGGAAGACGAAATCGAGAAACTGGTGGAGTACTTTAAATCCGGGAGTATGCCGGGTCCGATCAGTGATGAAGAAGCCGAACAGATCCGGATGTCCCTGGCTGCCATAACCCGTTTACCGGATTCCGCCCGGGTCCGGATAGAAGAATTGTTTAGGGCCGCGGAAAGGGATATTTCTCAAGCGGGTGAATTGAAGAATGAATTGGATCGCTGGCAGATCTATAAGGATTATGAAGATCGTTTCCTTGATCTGTTCCGTCCGGGAAGAAAGAATAATTAAGTTGTTTCGCCGCAATCATCCGTCTTACCCAGGCCCGGAATAAACCGGGCCTTTTTGGTCTGAATATGCTCGGTTATTTACTAAAAAGAATTATGCTGTTGATACCGCTGCTTATTGGTATCAGCCTGATCTCGTTCCTGGTCATCAAGCTTCCTCCCGGCAATCCCACTGATCTTCAGACGGAATTAAATCCCCGGGTCAGCCTGGAGGCGAAAGAACGGTTGCGGGAGCTCTACGGACTGGACCGGCCGTTGGGGGAACAGTATTTGGGCTGGCTGTCCCGGATTATCCGGCTTGATTTCGGCACATCCTTTATTGACGGCCGCCCGGTTATCGCCAAGATCGCTGAACGTCTGCCGGTTACCCTCACCATCAATATCTTGTCCCTGTTGCTGATAATGCTTATAGCGATCCCCATTGGTGTTTACAGCGCGGTATATGAAGGCTCCCGGTTTGATCGATTGTTCACAATATTTGTGTTTATCGGATATGCCAT
>JAGYOO010000116.1 GCA_018399295.1 Candidatus Omnitrophota bacterium
ACAGCGCGGGAGATTATTATACCCTCACAGTAGTGAGCAGTACCGGAAGGGTGCGAATATTTGAATACCATACCTAAAGAACAAAAGCAGGAGGTTGTCGGATGATCAGTTATGAAGAGTTTAAACAGGTGGAACTAAAGGTTGCCAAAGTGCTTGAGTGCCGCGAACATCCCGACGCGGACAAGCTTCTGGTGCTGACTGTCGATTTGGGGGAAGAAAAACGGCAGATCGTTGCCGGGTTAAGGCACCGTTATACTCCGGAAGAACTTGTCGGCCGGCTTATCGTCGTGGTCGCGAATCTGGCGCCGGTCAAGCTTCGGGGGGAGGAGAGTCAGGGGATGCTTCTGGCGGCTTCCAGCGGGGAGATAATCAGTGTGCTGCAGCCTGATCGCGAAGTTCCTCCCGGCAGTGGTGTAAGATAACCGATAGCAATCGACGTGTCCGCGCAAGCCGGATTATGCTAACGGTCTGATTTTTGTTGACTTAAAGATGATCGGAGTTATAATATTATCTGTAGTTCTAATCAAAAAAGGAGAAGGATCTTGACTCGCAAAAATGGATTTGCCTGTCTGTTTGTAAGTTCTCTGCTGCTTATTCTGCCGCTAAGCCTGAACGCCGCGCCGCTTATTTCTCTGGACGCCGATCATTCCGACATTGTCACCGTTCTTAAATCCATCTCGCAGCAGGCCGAACTTAACCTGGTTATCAGTAAGAACGTCACCGGGACGATTACGGTCAAGCTGGACAAGGTCCCGCTTGAAGAGGCCCTGCGGTCGGTACTGAAGACCGGAAACTTTATTTATAAGTTTGAAGACGGTATTCTTAACGTTTACACCCTTTCCGAACAGCAGCAGCAGGAGCGGTTTTCCCGCATGACAACCCGTGTTTATACCCTCCGGCATGCCGACGTGGCTGATCTTCGCCGGCCGCTGCTGTCCATGAAATCCACGCGCGGCCGGATCGAGCTTAATGAGAAGGCCAATCAGGTCGTCGTGACTGAGACTCAGGACAAGGTAATGGAGATCGAAACGGCAATCGCCCGTCTTGACCAGGAAGAGATTATCCGGAAATACAAGCTGGTGTTCGCGGATGCCGAAGATGTCAAGGCCATGCTCCAGCAGGTTATTCCGGCTGAAAAAGGCTCGATATTCGTTGATAAACGGACTAACAGTATTGTTTTGAAGACGACTCCGGCAATGCTTACCTATGTCGACGAGCTTGTCTCCGGCTGGGACGTTCAGAGTAAACAGGTGCTTATCGAGGCCAAAATCCTCCAGATCACTCTTAATGAAAATAAAAAGACCGGGATCGACTGGCAGTATCTGCACGACAGGTACGATCTCAACATTAACTTTCCGCAGGATCTGACTACCGGCGGAATATTTCAGGTCGGCACTCTTACCAGTGATGACTACAAGGTGGTGCTCGAGGCGCTCGAGACCGATGCCAATGCCGATGTCCTCTCCGCTCCGCGGATAATGGTTATGGACGGCAAAGAGGCCAGTATCCTTGTCGGCAGCAGCGAGCCCTATACCGTTCAGCAGAAGGATATCGATACCGGCCTGATAACGACTGAAACCAGATTTATCGACGTGGGAATTAAATTAAATGTCTTTCCCACTATTACTGAAGACGGTTACGTGATAATGGATATTCATCCGGAAGTCAGTTCCGCCCGTCGGGTTCCGGAGGTGGATAATGCCCTGGCGGTAGATACGACCGAGGCCGACACGACTTTGATGGTTAAAGACGGCGACACGATCGTGCTCGGCGGACTGATCAAGGATTCCATTGAGACGGAAACTAATAAGATACCGATACTGGGCGATATTCCGCTTATCGGCTGGTTTTTTCAGAACCACTCGAACGAGAAAGTCAAACAGGAGATAGTTGTGTTTATTACTCCGCAGATATCCAGCCCGGAAATGAAGTGTGAGGGGCTGCTGGATGAGGCCAGGCGTATTGAACAGCTTACAAGGAGAAGTCTGTTGTTGAGACAGCATCTTCGCGAGCAAAGTTCGAAAGGTGTCAGTGAAGACTAAGGCCGGGAACCCTCATCAGATAAGTCCGCGCGATTATCTGTCTGTTCTGTTCCGGCGGCGTAAAGTGTTTCTGCTGCCGGCCCTGATCGTTTTTTTTACCGCGACTATCGGTAGTTTTCTTCTTCCCAGATACTATGCCTCATCAGTCCTGGTGCTGGTGCAGGAGGAAAAGAACGTTATTAATCCGCTGGCCCCGGACTACCGGCGCTATGTCTCTCACCTGAATGATTCGACTAATCTTGTCGAAACCCTGAAGACCCTTACGGAAAAAATCTTTAATTATCCCCAGATGCGAATGGTCATTTCCACTCTCGGACTCGACCAGGGAAAGAATCCCCTGGAAGTAGAAAAGACCATCAGTGCCATCAGAAAGCGTACCGATATCAGACTGCGTTCACCCGAGGTTTTTGAGATCACTTACGAAGACCGGGACCCGGAGATGGCGCAGAAACTGGTCAACACGATGGTTAAAAGTTTTATTGATTATGATATCTCCCGGAAAAGGAACCGGGCGATGATCGGGGTCGATTTTGCCGAGTCTCAGGCGGATGTGTACCGGGAAAAACTCGCGAAGTCGGAGAATGAACTCTACGAGTTCCGCCGGCAGTACGCCATGATGACACCGGGAAAAGAAACCGACGTAAATGTTTCTTTGCTTATAAATTATCAGACTGCTCTGGTTAACAATCAGTTAAGCATGCAGGAACTTGGATCGACTTTATCTCAACTTCAGGATCAGCTCAGCGGAAATGTTCCGCTTCCGATAAACTCGGAGATTCTTGAATCAAATCCTCTTATCGAGTCGCTGAAGGAGCAGCTTAAGCAGGCCCAGCTTCAGCTGGAATCACTGCAGCGTTCCGATCCCGGCTCGAAGCGGATCACTGATCTGGAGCTTCAGATCGACGATCTGCGACAGCGGCTGAGCGAGGAAACTGTCCTGGTGATGGATTCCCAGTTTCCTCAGAATTCCCCGGTCCTGTACGGGCTTCTGCGCAATGACATGGAACAGTACGAGAGCCGGATGAAAAGTCTGCGGGAACGCGACCTTAAATATCGTAAGCTCGTGGATGAGTATGAGTCAAGGCTTGAGTCTCTTCCTGAACAGGACCGTATTTACGCGGAATTACTCCGGGATAATCGTGTAAACAGTAATATTTACGAGATGTTGCGGATGAAGGTGGAAGAGAACCGGTTGGACGCGGTGGAACTGCAGAATACCGGGATCAATTACGATATTCTTTCCGAAGGACGGCTGCCGCTGATACCCTCGCGTCCCCGTAAACTTCTGATTTCTCTGGCCGCGCTGTTTATGGGCGGATTAATCGGCATTGGCGCGGTATTTCTGGTAGAGTCCGGTGACCGTTCGATCAAGAACAGTGAGGACGCGGAAATATTTTTAGATATACCCGTTCTAGGTTCTACGCAGAAGATTATTACTCCGGGTGAATTACTTAAGCTCAGGGCAGGACAAAGACGCGGAATTATGCTTTTCGCCGGTTTGTTACTGATATTAATAATTTTCGCGGGATTGAGTTCATGTATACAGGAGAAGCGGCTGACCGAGCGGCTTGTCCGTGATCAGTTAAGCAGCGAGGCGGCTGAATGAGCAAATATATTGTAACCCGACGGCTCGGAGAAGACAGTGGGATCGATCCCCGAATCGTGGCGTATTATGATCCCGACAGTCGGTTAAGTGAACAGTTTCGAGCTATTCGGGCATCACTTAAGGCGGGTGAAAAAGGGCTGCCCCGGATTCTGATGGTAACCAGCAGCGTCGAAGGAGAGGGGAAAAGTGTGACTGCCGCCAACCTGGCGGTGGCAATGTGCGAGGAATCGGATAAGAAGATCCTGCTGCTTGATCTGAATCTGCGGTCGCCGGTGCTTGCCTCGATGTTCAATATTCCTGTTTCCCCGGGTTTTAATGACTGCATGAAAAGTGGACTTCCTCTCACCGTTTCCACGAAAAAGACTTCAATCAATAATCTTTTTCTGATTCCGTCTGGAGATCAATCTCATCATTCATCTGAATATATTTCCCGCAAGGATTTTCAGTCCCAGCTTGATTGTCTAAGAAAAGATTATGATTGCGTCATCATTGATACTCCGGCAGCGGGTCCCTTTGCGGACGCGGGTATTATCGCCCCGCTAACGGAAGGCGTAATAATCGTGGTTCGGGCCGAAAAGACCAGACGTGAAGTGGTCAGGAGGACGATCGAGCAGATTAACAATTCCGGGGCACAAGTGACTGGGGCAGTCCTGGCCGGCATGGAATATCATATCCCGGAATATATACACCGGCATCTTTAAGCCATGGTGCAAACCGAGAGGACCCATGCGGCGCCGGGAAGAGTTTTACGGAATTTTTTCTCTCTATCGACGTCTAATCTGCTGGTTTATCTCGCCGGTTTTCTGGTTGTCGTTTACCTTGCCCGCCTGTTAAAAAGTGAAAACTTCGGAAAAATAAGCTTTGTTCAGGCCTTGCTCACGTATTTTATCCTGATCGCTGATTTCGGTCTGCAGATTTTCGGGGTCCGGCAGATCACTGCAAATAAGACAAAACTTCCCGTGGTTGCCGGCCGCGTCCAGTCACTCCGACTGATAACCGGTCTGCTTTCTTACGCCGCGCTGCTGCTGCTCGCGTTTCTGCTTCCCCGTCCCGGGGAGATAAAACTTCTCATCGCCGTATTCGGTCTGAGTATTTTCGCTTCAATGCTGACGATGAACTGGGTTCTTCAGGCGGAAGAGAAAATGGGGCTGATTGCTTTTAACCGCGGCCTGCATTCACTGTTGTACCTGGCACTCGTATTTTTATTCGTTCGTTCTGAATCCGATCTGCTTATTGTGGCCGGGGTATTTGTCGCGGGCTTTTTTGCCGAAGCGATTGCGAGTCAGATCGAATGTGTCCGACTGTTCGGCGGTAAAATTACCCTGGGCAGAGACTGGCGGGAGATTTGGCGTCTGCTGCCGCTGTCGGCGCCGTTTGCTTTAATCGGATTTCTTACTCAGATCTATTACAACGTCGACGTTATCATGATCGGTTTAATGAAAGATGACCGTTCCGTGGGGTGGTATAGCGCGGCTTATAAAATAATTTTATTCCTGGTTTCGTTTTCCGGGATTTTCGGGCAGACGATTTTCCCGGCCCTGGGCCGATTTGGTCGGGAATCGCCGGAAAAAGCCGGTCCTTTTTTGAGAACGTCAGCCAAATTTCTGTTAGGGGCCGCGATTCCGGTTATCGTCGGCGGAATGTTTATCGCGCCCGAACTGATCGGGATAATTTACGGCCCGGAATACGCCCCGGCCGCGAATGCTCTGGCTTTGCTGGTTTGGGGGGC